>NZ_JAUSKL010000069.1 GCF_030646925.1 Candidatus Binatus sp.
TGGATCATGCTCGGATGCGCCGATCCCGAGACCCACGGCCCGCGCGTTCATGTCGTTATCCCGCGCGCCGAGATCGAGGTCGATGACACCTGGCACGTCCTCGGGCTGCAAGGAACCGGCAGCAAGGATCTCCTCGCGCACGACGTCTTCGTCCCAGCGCATCGCACTATCGACACCCGCCTGATGTTTCGTGGCGACAGTCCTCACGCCGCCAATCACGCCACCAATCTTTATCGTATGTCTGCCGAATCGATGCTCTCGACGTCGGTCGCCACCGCGGTCCTCGGTTCCGCAAAATTCGCCGTCGATAGTTTTGTTGAGCGCACCAAGGAACGCCGCGTGATTCAGACCGGAGCGCGCAAGGCCGAGCACGCGCCGACCCAGGTCCGCCTCGCCGAGGCCGCCGCCGAGGTCCGATGCGCCGACTTGTTGCTGCATGATAGCCTCGCGAATTTCGATCGCCTGATGACCACCGGCGAGAAGTTCACCACCCAGGATCGCGCGCGCGCCAAATGGTCGGCTGCCTACACCGCCGAGCTATGCCGCCGCGCCGTCGCGCGTCTCTTCTCCGGCTCGGGCGCGCACGCGGTGTATCAAGCTAGTCCGCTGCAAACAGCCTTTCGCAATGTGAATGTAGGCGCGCAGCACGCCAGCATCGATTTCGACAATTCCGCCGAGTTTTACGGCCGCACGCTATTGGGTTTGGGTATCTAGTCTTTCAGTCAACGCGACGATTCTCGCGTCATGTGTCTGCATAGGTGTTGCAGGTTGCGACACTCTGCCTTGCGCGACGCGTTTTTTGCCGAGCGCCGATAAAATGCCGCGCCGACATTTCTTTGCCGCTTGATCCTCGTCCGATCGCCGTTGCACCCACGATTACTCACTTCTTTTCCGGCACTGCCCTCGATCGCATTCCGGCACGGACTTTGCCCCTTGACCACTGCGCACCTCGGGTCCTCAATTTTGCGCTCGACAGCAGGCAGGCAACCGTGAGTCACAGCACGAAAATGTGGGCACTCGCAACTTTGACGCTGATCGCGATGTTGACCTTCGCAAGCACGGAATTTCCCGGACTCGCACATAGTACTGGCAGCATTGCCGCCACCGCTCCCCAGCAACCACTTATCCTCGAGCAAAATCTGCACATAAGTCCAACCGACCGCTTGGTACGATCGTTCGAGGCCTTTGCGCCCGTGCTCGCCCTCTTGTTCCTCACCCTGGTTGTGCTCGACACCATCTCGCACCGCGCAGGCGATCGCCGCCAACCCCGAGATCACCGCCGCCGCGATCATCTCGCCGTGGGCGGGTTCGGGGTGAATCGGCGCTCGATGGAGGCGATGGCCGCGGCGCCAAAGCGGCTCAGCGATCCGGCGGCATTAGCTAGTCGAACTTAGGGCGCCAACCAGCAAAATAGGTCAGCGCGGCTTGAAAGGTACTTATATCAGCGTCGAACCATTTCACCTGTTCCGCTATCTGGACGAACAGACGTTTCGATTCAATTAACGCAAAGCGAATGATGGCGGGCGATTTGTCAGTGCGATGCAGGGCATTACCGGAAAGCGCGTCACGTACGAAAAGCTGACTGGTAAGATGGAAGCAACTACGCCTGTCTGAAGGAAACGGCAAGAACGTGGAAAGCGCGGGCGAGTCAGCCAGCCGGGTTCTTCTTCAACCGTCGAGCTTCGCGCCAGCGTGCCTCTTCAATTGCCACTTCCTTTTTCGGTACGGTGATGATTCCACGAATAAGCTTCTGGACACGCTGGAAAAGAGTAGCGCTATTGGTTGGTTGGTTCGTTTTTCTTCGTTTTCATTGGTCCCAATCGTAACGGCGCCGCCTTAAAATACGAACGACTTGCCCGTATGTTCCGGTTCGTTCTAGGGTTTCAAGCGTCGCGTGTTCTATGTCAGAAAGATTGCCCAACTTACTAGACCATTTTCCATCTGGAAGTTGTCGCGCAACGTGCGAAGCTCCTTCGTCGTCTGCGTAAATCGCGACTTTTTCAAATCCCGGTTCATGGTTGCGATTATTCGCTAGTTCGTAGCCATGTAAAACAAAGATCTCCGCCCATTGGTCTGCCGTGTCGTCGTCGCCAACACCGGGAGGCCAATAGTAACCTTTAACTACGGCTCCAGAAACCCATTTCGTCCCTATGTCACCAACCGCCCAAGAGACACAATTGTACTTCGGGGTAGCGCAACTGGTAATCGCGCAGTCGGACCAGTTTAGGCCGGGAAATTCCTCGCCAATGTCGTCATGCGCCTTCAAGAGACGAGCTGTCTTTTCTTTCCCCAACTAAGCCAAGCATCAACTGCTTCGTCGAAACTAGCCTTCTCGGGTGCGGGGTCTTCGTGGGTAATTGAGTTAAGCGCCCACATCCAATCGTCTGGTCGCTCTGATAGTTCATTGAGGATTAACGGTACAACACCTGGGCCCATGCCAATTATTTGCTGGTACGCCGGATGAAGTATCTTTCGTTTTAGTGCAGATATAGCACGCGTTTCTCTTCGCCAAATACCAGCAAGCGTCCTAAATCTTTGCGGGAAATCGCTTTCTGTAGACTGCGGCTCATTTTCGGGATTTGTCTCGCGAATGTAGTGTATCGCGATCGCGAAACGATCGACAGAACGTCTAAAATCTACGGAAGGTTTAGTCCGAAGCCATGGTCGTATCTTTTGACTAGGCTTCAATTCAAAAATTTGATGGCTTTTAGTTGCGCGGGATTGGCGCGTTGGAGCCTCCATACACAATGCTAAAGATGCACGCATTGGCTTATGACTCCACGACCGGGATGTTCACCATTTCGAAAGTCTTTTTAAGACTTTCTTCCTTTTGTTGGGCCCGATCGAGTACGTCTTTTAGGTATTCAACATCGTCTTTATCCAAGGCGATAAAAAACTCCCCGAAGCCATCGTCTTTTGAAAAGTTAAGTTTAAGAGTATGCGAAATTACGAAAGCTGAAGGAGTGCTACTTGGGTCAGCACCGTATACAGGCCGAGCATCAGTCAGGACGCGTGCGTAGTAAAACACTCTCTCGTGATCAGTTCGCAAATGCATCGCCTTAGATGCAGTCCTAAGCGAATCGAAGCTGAGTAGCCGGGTTAGGCGGTCTCTGACTTCTTTTTCCTTGTCTGCCGAAACAACAAGCTCCTTGCGCCCACTCTGCGCCATCGCGTCCAGAACGTCATCGACGAATTCAGGCACCGGAGCATCGAAATGTCCGCGCGTTGCGTTCAACGTGAGCAAGACATGAATTAGTTTATCTAGTTCCTCTGAAGTCGCTGACGTTACTTTTGACGAGATAACCTTGCGAATGGTCTCTCTATTCAGAGAAACCGGAACCTCCTCTGCCGCTGACAACAATTCAGACATCACTTCGTCCGATACTCGGACTAGTGTGCCTAACGCTTCTAGTGATGACTCGGGAATAGTAATGCCAGCCAAATCGTTCACCTTCAGGCGGCGGGCGAATCGATGGCTTTGATGACCTTTATTTCTAGAACCAACCGCTACTCGATTGTCAAGCCTCCTAACCCGTCCGCCTCAGAGGACTTTAGGCGAAGCATACCGGGCGTGCAAGCATGCGAGCGCTGGCATGCTGCGTCGGGGCGCGGCGGATCGTAGCGGGCAGGACTACGCCCCTGCCCGCATTTGCTTCAGTCCGTTTAGCGCCGACTGCTTGGATCGCGCGGATTGGTGTCGATTATCTCAACCCATTTTCCGCCTCGATGCTGCGTCGGAGGTGCAGTTTTGCCTCGAACAAGCGTCGAACGCTCGCCCGAAGACGTGTCGCGGTAAATGCCCGAATCGGTCACTTTCCCGGAGGAACAATCTTCTTGCTCACTTTGCGCAAGACTCCATTGTGCGGCTTCAAGGTGAAGCCGGTTATGGACTTGCCAAGCTGTCGGGAAATCGCTAGTGTCGCGCTTGCGTAAAGCACAACAAAACGGTTTCTGACTAGCTCGTCAAGTCAGTATGAGAAGGCCCTTTCGACTCCAATCGATTGGGCCTTCGCCTTCAGATTAATAGCATGATCTGGTGGGTCTGAAACAATAGGTAGTGCCATATATGGCGCGCGAGGCGCTATATATAGTGTTTCGAGTTTTGATCGCCCACCTTCTAGCCTATCGCGTCATACGCACTCTAGCAGGTCGGGTGAACTGCGCGCAGTTCACCGATCGCGCAGCTCTAGCGCAAACTTGTTTGAATGCCTCTTCTACTGTAGTTAAGCACGATCGGGACGATCTCGCCGCTGCACGGCTTTGCGCGCGAGTGCAGCACAGGACATAATCGCCCATCGCCATGAACTATGACGTTATCGTAGTCGGCGCCGGCCACGCCGGTATCGAAGCCTCGCTCGCCACAGCGCGGATGGGCGCGAGCACCCTGATGCTCACGCTCAACCTCGACCATATCGGCCAGATGTCGTGCAACCCCGCGATCGGCGGGATCGGCAAGGGCCACCTGGTGCGCGAGATCGACGCGCTCGGCGGCGAGATGGGACTCGCGATCGACGAGACCGGAATCCAGTTCCGCTTCCTCAATACGCGCAAGGGCCCCGCGGTCCGCGCGCGCCGCGCCCAAGCCGACAAGGCGGCCTATCGAACGCGCAGCAAGCGCGTCCTCGAGCAACAGCCGAACCTGCAGATTCGGCAAGCCAGCGTCGAGCGATTGATCGTCGAGGACGGCGCGGTGCGAGGCGTCGAATCGCAGATCGGCGAGGTGTTCGAAGCGCCGACCGTCGTCCTGACGACCGGCACGTTCCTGAAGGGGCTGGTGCATATCGGGCTCAAGAATTTCTCGGCCGGTCGCGCGGGTGATTTCGCTGCGATGGGCCTGAGTTCTCATCTCGCCGAGTTGGGATTTCGAATCGGGCGGCTCAAGACCGGCACCTGTCCGCGGCTCGACGCGCGCTCGATCGATTACTCGGCGCTCGAGATTCAGCCGGGCGACGAACCGCCCCCGCCGTTCTCGTTCCGCACCCGCCGGATCGAGCAGCCGCAAATCCCCTGTCATCTGACTTACACCAACGCGCGCACCCACGAGATTATCCGCGCCGGAATCGACCGCTCGCCGATGTACTCGGGCGTGATTCAGAGCAAGGGGCCGCGCTACTGCCCGTCGGTCGAGGACAAGGTGATGCGCTTCGCCGACAAGACGCGGCATCAGATTTTCCTCGAGCCCGAGGGGCGCGACACGGTCGAGGTTTATCCAAACGGACTCTCGACCAGCCTGCCGCTCGACGTACAGCTCGAGATGGTGCGATCGATAGCTGGCCTCGAGCACGCCGAGATCATGCGGCCGGGCTACGCGATCGAGTATGACTTCTCGGATCCGACGCAGCTCGAGGCGTCGCTCGAGACCCGGCTCGTTGGCGGGCTCTTTTTCGCCGGACAAATCAACGGGACGACCGGCTATGAAGAAGCAGGCGCGCAGGGGCTGATTGCGGGAATTAACGCGGCGCTCAAATGCCGCCGCGAGCCGCCGCTGCTCCTGCGCCGCGACGAAGCCTATATCGGCGTGATGATCGACGACCTGGTCACGCGCGGAATCGGCGGCGAGCCATACCGGATGTTCACCTCGCGCGCCGAGTACCGGCTGCTGCTCCGCGAAGACAACGCCGACCGGCGGCTCTCGCCAATCGGCGCGCGGCTCGGCCTGCTCGACGCGTCGGCAATCGCGCGGGTGAGCGCCAAGACCGAGGCGGTGCGCAGTGAGATCGCGCGGCTCAGTGCGGCGGTGGTGTATCCGTCGGAGTCGGTCAACGCGATCATGGCGGAGCATGGCGCAACTCCGATCGGGCAGGCGGTGAAGGCGATCGAGCTGCTGAGGCGTCCCGAACTTGCCTTTCGTGCCGTTGTCGAGATGATCGGCGGTGTGGCGAGCGCGCTCAACCTCGACGAGGCGGCCGAACTCGAAACCGAGGTCAAATACGACGGCTATATCCGGCGGCAGGCCGAGACGGTCGAGCGGGCGAGGCGGCTCGAGGACACTGCGATTCCCGATTGGATGGATTTCAGCGGGATCAGCGGACTCTCGGCCGAGGTATCGGAGCGGCTCACGCGGATTCGGCCGCGCTCGCTCGGGCAGGCGGCGCGCATGCCTGGAATCACGCCGGCGGCGATCTCGCTGCTCGCGGTGCATCTCAAGGCCCGCCGCGCCGGCTCAGCATCAGGCTAGGCGATCGGTCGGCGCAGCACCTGCGATTTTCTGGATGATCGTTCGGGTTAGAGCTTGAGGCCCGACTCCTCGCGGAGTCAGGTTTGCTCCGCTTCGGACGAGATGGCTGAAAAAACGTTTCACGTGAAACATTCCGGAGTGCGAAACCCCTCACGGGTGGAGTTTACCCTGAGCCTCGAAGGGCGCTTCCTGGGGTGACGCGAAGCCGACTTCGGGCCGCAGGGCCGAATCGCGATAAGTGAAGATGCGCGCTTCGCGCTGTTCGTAAAGGACAACACCGGTGACGTTTCACGTGAGACGTCAGCGCTCTGGTCGTCCGAGCGATGCGCGCTGCGCGCTGTTAGTAGAGGATGCGGAAGGGAGGATGCTGAAGAGATGTTTCTCGTCCGATGCCTCGCCCGCTTTGTTGCGAGAGGCAGACCGAGGCGCGCAGCGACGAGGGCGGTGAGGGTGCAGTCGGAGCGGCGCGCCATCCATGGGACGTTTCACGTGAAACGTGCTATCTCAACGTCTTCTGCTACTAAACAGTGCGTAGCGCGCATCTTCGTTGCAACGGGAAGCCCGAAACTTGCGGGAGGTTTCGGCCTCCTGAATGTTTCACGTGAAACATGATAGGGCGATGCGATGAAGAAGGCGGTCAAGGAGAAAATGGTCGATCCGGCGAAAATCGGTGCGGAGGTCCGCGCCCGGATCGCGCCGGCGCTGCCCGGAATCGGAATAATCGCTAAAAATCAGCAGTTTCTCGACCGAATCGAGCATCTGGCGACGACGTTGGCGCTCTGGGGCCCTAAAATCAATCTCACCGCGAATCCCACCGACCCCGACGAGATCGTCTTTCATATCTTCGATAGCCTGATTCCGATTTCGCTGGCGGTGGCCGGCAAGGTACTCAAGCTGCGGGCGCCGTCGGAGCCGGAACGGCGGATTGCCGACATCGGCAGCGGCGCCGGCTTTCCGGGGCTGGTGATCGCGGCGGCGCTGAATGCGCACGTCACGCTGATCGAGTCGAGGCGGAAGCGGGCGACGTTTCTCGAGGCGGCCGCGATGGAGATGGAGCTGCGTGATGTGACGGTCGAGGGGCGGCGGGCCGAGGAGGTCGGATCGGCGCCCGGCGGCTTTGACCTGGTGACGGCGCGCGCGGTCGGAAGGCCGGGGGAGCTGTTCGCGGTCGCGGCGCGGCTGCTTCATCCGGGGGGCCTGCTGATGCTGTACGCGGGCGGCTCGACTCGATTTGACCGGGCCGAGGCGGTTGCGGCGGGATTGGTCGAGAATACGGTGCTCGATTACGACCTGCGGCACGGGAAGTCGGAATCGCGGCGGGTCGCAGTGGTGTGGACCCGTCACTGACGTTTCACGTGAAACATTTCAGCAGAGTGCGAAACCCCTCACGGGTGTAGTTTACCCTGAGCCTCGAAGGGCGTTTCCTGGGGTGACGCGCAGCGACTTCGGGCCGCAGGGCCGAATCGCGATAAGTGAAGATGCGCGCTACGCGCTGCTAGTAGTGGGAAAGACCAGAGGTTTCACGTGAAACATTGCAAGAGTTGGGTGCGGATGACTCTCCGAGTCAGAGCAGAATGCGCGACTTGCCCGCAGAGCCGGTTCGGGCAATAGTCCGGACGAGACGGCTGAAAAAATGTTTCACGTGAAACATTATCGCCCATTATCCTCGTTTTACCTAGGGTTTTTTCAGGATGATCGGTGCTCATGCGAGATCGGACGTTATCGGATTGATTTTGTTGGAGTGGGTCGGTTTAATGGAGAGGGATGTTTCACGTGAAACGTCGCGCGGTTCGGAATCTTGTTATGAACAGCGCGTAGCGCGCATCTTATCAGCCACGGGAAGCCCGAAACCTGCGTGAGGTTTCGGATTCTTCCGAGTCCGCATTGACTGCGCGCAGTGGGGTGGGTTGTGGGGCGGATAATCTCTATAGCCAATCAGAAAGGCGGAGTCGGCAAGACTACGACTGCGATTAACCTCGCGGTCGCGCTGGCCGAACTAGGTCGGCGAGTGCTGCTGCTCGACCTGGACCCCCAAGGCAACGCCACTTCGGGCGTGAGCCAACGCGAAGTGGCGACGGTGGCGCGGGAATCGGGCCGGACGATCTACCAGGTGCTGATCGGCGAGACGCCGCTGGCGCAGGTAACTATCCCGGTGCGGGCGACGCTCGATCTGGCGCCGGCGGGGGCGGATCTGGTCGGGGCGGAGATCGAGTTGGTGGCGGCGGAAGGGCGCGAACGTCGTTTGAAAATGGTACTAGGGCCGCTCGTGACAGATTATAACTATGTTCTAATCGATACGCCACCGTCGCTCGGAATCCTCACCCTGAATGCCCTCGTCGCGGCCGACTCGGTGCTGGTCCCGATGCAGTGCGAGTACTACGCACTGGAAGGTCTAAGCGCGCTGCTCGGCACGATCAAGAAGGTCAAGGCGGCGTTTCGGCCCGGGCTCGAAATCGAGGGGCTGCTGCTCACGATGTTCGACGCGCGAAATCGCCTGAGCCATGAGATCGCCGGCGAGATCCGGAGCCACTTTCCCGCGGAGACATTTAAAAGCGTGATTCCGCGCAGTGTGCGCCTGTCGGAAAGCCCGAGTCATGGGCTGTCGGTGCTCGAGTACGAATCGAAGTCGTCGGGGGCGGCTGCCTATCGGGCGCTCGCGGCCGAAATTATCCGCAAGCGCGAGGCGGGCGCCGAAGTCGCGGAGCAGAGTGCGGCGCCGGCGGATAAAAACGACGAGACGGATGCGGCGGCCGGCAAATCGCGCCTGGCGCGGCTGTTTGGACGGCGCTGAATTTTGATTTCACCGAATGCTGAAACGCCCGCGACCCGATCGAGTCGAAAAATCGGAAAATCTGAGAATCAGAAAAATTGAAAATCTGAAAATCAGAAAAACGAAATCGATCGGAAAGGATGATGAAGGATGATGCGGAAACCGTTGGGACGCGGACTCGATGCGTTGATTGGAAATTTCAGCGGGGCGTTGGCCGACAGCGCGCCATCAAACCCGACGGAGAATTTTCCCGGTAACGGAGGCCTGATGATGATGATCCCGGTCGGGCAAATCGTGCCCGGCAAATATCAGCCGCGGCTGAATTTCACGAAAGAACGGATGGAGGAGTTGAAGCGCGCGATCCAGTCGCAAGGGATTATCGAGCCGCTGATCGCGCGGCGAATCGAGCCGGGCGAGGACACTACACCGCGCTACGAGCTAGTCGCGGGCGAGCGGCGTCTGCGCGCGGCGCGCGAAGTGGGATTCGAGGCGGTGCCGGTGGTGGTGCGCGAGCTCGACGATCGGGCGGCGCTCGAGATGGCGCTGGTCGAGAATCTGGCGCGCGAGGAGCTGAGCGCGATCGAGGAAGGAATCGCGTTCAAGCGGCTGCATAAGCATTTCGAGCAGAGCCACGACGAAATCGCGGAGCGAGTCGGCAAGAGCCGGCCCTACGTGAGCAATACGATTCGGCTGCTCGAGCTGCCGCAGGAAGTGATCGAGCTGATCGCGGGCGGGCAGTTGAGCGCGGGGCAGGCGCGTCCGCTGCTGTCGATCGGCACGTCGGAAGGGCAGATTGCGGCGGCGCGAGGGATCGTCGCGGGGCGAATCTCGGCGCGCGGCGCGGAGCAGATCGGCGCGGCAGTGCGCGCGGGGCGGGCGCCGTCGTCGCGGGAGCGAGAAAATCTCGAAGGCGATCCGAATGAGAATGCGCTGGCGGAGAGCATGCAGCGGGCGCTGAAAAGAAAGGTCAGGATTGTGCGGGCGCGCGGGAACAGCGCCGGGCGAATCGAGATCGAGTACTACGACGATAACGATCTGACGGCGCTGGCGGAGACGATCGCGGGGCGCGGCCGCGATGGCGTGCACGCGTAGGAGGTAAAGAGGATCCGGACTCTGAAACCCCTCACGGGTTTCAGGCTTCCTGGGGCGACGCGAAGCCGACTTCGGGCCGCAGGGCCGAATCGCGATAAGTGAAGATGCGCGCTACGCGCTGTTAGTAATAGGAGGGATGACGGCAAGCGTGGGGATCATGAGGTCGATGCGGCACCCTCACCGCCTCTTTATCCTGGAGCGATTCGGCCCTGCGGCCCGACGTCGGCTTCGCGTGCGTTCCGCCACTGCGGCCGCCTCGCCCGTAACTTAAGGGGACTATGCCGTACTTGACGACGCACCATAGAATTGCTATATTTATTTTCATGAACGCAAAAGTTGAAGCTGGCGAACCGAAAATCACCCGTCAAATGACCATGCCGCAATTCGACCGGCTGTTTCCCAATGAGGAAGCTTGCCGCGCCTATCTGCGGGATCGCCGCTGGCCCAACGGCGTGCACTGCCCGCGTTGCGGGAACGAAAAGGTTTACGCGGGAAAAGCGCGTCCGTGGACTTGGGAATGCAAGAAGTGCGGAGCCGGTAAGAGCGCCTACCGCTTCTCCGTTATCGCGGGAACGATTTTCGAGAATACCAACTACCCGCTTCTGGTCTGGTTCAAAGTTCTGTACTTGATGCTGACCAGCAAGAAGGGGATCAGCGCGCTTCAAATCCATCGCATGATCGGCTCTGGCTCCTATCGTACCGCATGGTTCATGTGCCATCGGCTCCGCGCTGGCATGGCCGATCCTGACTTCCGGCAACTGATGGGCATCGTCGAAATCGACGAAACCTATTTTGGCGGCAAAGACTCTAATCGCCATTGGGATAAGAAGCGCCACATTCGCGGGACTGGCGACAAAACTCCGGTCATTGGCGCGATTTCCCGCAAGGGCAACGTGGTCTGCCAGATGATTGAGCACGCCGACATGCCGACGATGCACAGCTTTGTTGCAAAGATGGTCAGCCCGAAAGTCGAACTGGTCGCGACGGACGAGCACAGCGGCTATCAGTACCTTGATCGCTGGGCCAAACTGCCGCATCAGACCGTGAATCATCGTCAAGGCGAGTACGCGCGTGGCGTCATCCACACTAACAGCATGGAAAGCCTCTGGTCGCTATTAAAACGCGGAGTCGCCGGCACGTACCACAACGTGAGCAAAAAGTATCTGCCACTCTACCTGAACGAATTTCAATTCAGGTTCAACAATCGGAACGAGCGAGACATTTTCGGGAAGGCCGTTGCAGGATGCTGAAGCGTCCGAACTGGCGGATGCTTCTGCATCATTCCAGCAAGCCAACTCAACTGGAGCTTTTCCCGAGGGCACGGCGCTATACCTGACTGGCTGACCCTTTCGCCTTTCGCCGCTTCGCTGCTCTGCGTTTCTGCGCGCGATAGTGCGGGTGAGTTTTGAGGTGGTATTCCCCGCATGGTCGGCAGAAAAAATGGAGAATCTTTTGTTTGTACATTTTTACGCTACTAATTCGCAGGCATGAAGTTCCAATCCGTGCGAACTTACTTTATTAATCCGGCGTTGCACGGTGATGTTAGTGTCACGCGTGATCAATGATAGACGCTCGGTCCATGTATCGGAGAAGTACAGCGCAATCTGAATGTCAGGATATCTTTTATCCTCGTTCTTGACGAAGACGAACACTTGCCACAACTTCAACATGTCTGCGTGGTGTGACGCGTTGGAAACCTGGCCAGATATCTTCAGCCATTTGCCGATGTATGGTTGGATAAGCTTTTCGGCTTGTACGTCGATTAAATCTTTAAAAAATCCCGTTAGCTCTTGCGGCGATTTGGCGACAAACAATCGCTCACTGAGAGGCTGGTGCACCATCATAGGATAATACAACGCTATCCAATCAATTTCCTTCTGCGCGACGGGCGCTTGAACCCCTTTGGGCTCAGTCGGCGGGTGACTGCGTATCGCTATCGGATAACCTTCGCGATCATTGAGCAGACGACCTAGGCTCGCATGCGCGATGGCGTTGGCGACGAGTGCCATAATCGCCAAGCCAACCCCTACACTTAAGGATACAGAACCCGCCCACGCAGGCATCTGAGCATGGAAAGTCGGAAAGTGGTCAAGATACCAAGAGATCAAAGGTGGAACGCTCAATATGGACGCCCAGATGGATATTTTTGCAGTTATCTTCAAGGACGCACCCCCCGCATCGGGAAATTCATTCCCGAATTGCGAAGGTAGCACCGGCGAACTCTAGTCGTCAAGTCCGGCATAATCCCGTAACTTAAGGGGAGAGGTATTAAGGACAAAGATCCGAGATTCTTCGGCTGCGCAGCGTTCGGCTCAGAATGACAGCGGTGGCGCGAACGATCACCCGACCAAACATTCACAAACTCTGAGCGAAGTCGAAAGGAGGCCCGCCGCGCCGAGGCGGGTAGGTACCGATGCCGGATCGCCTGCCCACGCTCAACTGAAGTGCGGCATCAGATGCGTATACACATCGTCGAAGGTCTTCTGGGGCGGCACGCCCGGCGCCTCGAAGAACACCGGCGCGTTCATGCCGGCTTCGACAAGCCGCGCCAGGTTCTCGCGGCATCGCGCGGGACTGCCGGCGATCGCGAACGTATCGACCATCGCATCGGTTACCATGTCCTTCGGTACGACGCCGCGCGAAAAGCTCTCGCCAAAGGACTTGATCGTGTCAGGCGCGAGCCCTGCGGTCGCGAAGATCGGATTTTCGGGTTGCGGCGCCATGATTGATATCAGCATCGCGAGAAAAGGCCGCAGCGCATCGCGCGCCGCGCGTTCGTTCTCTGATATCGACGACAGGATGTATGCGCTAACCGGAAAATCGGTCGCATCGCGGTTCGATTTTTGGAGCCCGACGCGCAAATGTTCGGTGGCGAACTTGACGTACGCCGGTGACGACATCACGCTGAGCAACAATCCGTCGGCGATCTCGCCGGTCATTTCCATGTTCTTCGGACCGAGCACGCCGAGGTAAATCGGAATCCCGGCGCGAGCCGGTTTGAAGTTCAACTTCATCCGATCGCTCTGAAACACCCGGCCCGCGTAGGAGACGACTTCGCCGCGGAAGAGCGCGCGCGTAATCTCGACCATCTCGCGCATCGCGGACGCGGGCCGCGTGTACGGAATCTTGAGCCGTCCTTCGATCCAATCCTTGATGCCGGTGCCGATTCCCATGATCGCGCGCCCGCCCGATAGTTCGTCGAGCGCCGCGAACTCCATCGCGGTGAGCGAGGGATGGCGCGTGTAGGGATTGACGATGCCGAGTCCGACTTTCATTTTGCTGGTCGAGCACGCGACCGCCGCCGCGAGCGTGAATGCGCCGCGCATGAACGGATCTTCTGGCACCCAGAAAGTGCCGAAGCCCATTTCCTCCGCGCGCTTGGCATGCGATGCGAACTCGCGCGCGCTGAGGCTTTCGAAACCGACGCCGAACTCCCGAACTTTGGGCATCTCGATAGTCTCCGGTTATTTGTCGATGCCCATGCGCGGCTGGTCTTTGGGCGCGGCCCACGAAAAATGGCTATGCCACATTTTCCAGTTGGGATTGCCGTGTTCGTCTTCGCGCACGTAGATCTCGGTGCTGCGGAACCGGCCGCTGCCGGGGATCGCGGTGCCGTCTTCCATCGAGATCACGAAGTCGGCCGCGCAGGTGAGCCACGCGGTGTCGCCGCGGATCTGGATTTTCACATCTTCGTCGTCGCCGAGTTTGACGCGTGCTTTGGAGCCGATCAGAAATTTCCACAGCGTCGCCCATTCCTCGATTCCGCTGTATGCCCAGCCATTGAGGTTGTAGCCGAAGAATTTGTCGCCGCCGACGAACGCCTCGCGCATCATCGCGATGCTGCCCTTGCGATTCGCCGTGGTCCAGACATTGTGCAGCCGCGTGATTGTTTGAACGTCCTGCTGGTGGCTGTCATTCTTATGGCCGTCCTGCATCGCTGATTCCTCCGATCGCGCACGATGTACCTATAGCTGACTTCCGCGAAATTGCACCACCGCCGGCACGGTCCGGCGCGTTTGTCGCGCGCGCGACGATCGGGATAAGTTTGGGCGGGTTAAGTTTGCCGGGAATCGCGGCGACACGACGATCAGGAGGATCGCATGAACCAGTTCAAAATCGGCGACGTGAAAATCACCCGCATCATCGAAAGCGAGGCGCCGTGGCCGGGCACCTGGCTGATTCCCAACGCCACGCTCGACAACGTGAAGAAGGAAGCGGACTGGCTCTACCCGACGTTCTCGGACGAGAAGGGCAAACTCAGGATGAGCATCCACGCGCTGGTGATCGAATCGCAGGGCAAACGCATCATCGTCGATACCTGCATCGGCAACGAAAAGGTGCGCAGCAACGCCGCGTGGAACAATCTGCAGACGCCGTTTCTGAGCGACCTCGAGAAGGCGGGCTTCACCCGCGACAAGATCGATCACGTAATCTGCACGCATCTGCACGTCGATCACGTGGGCTGGAACACGATGCTGAAGAACGGCAAGTGGGTGCCGACTTTCACCAACGCGCAGTACCTGATCGGCGGCACCGAGTGGGATTACTGGTCGAAGTCCGACGTTAAGGACATGCGCGATCCGGTCGAGGATTCAGTGCGGCCGGTGATCGAAGATGGAATGGCGAAGCTGGTCGAATCGAATCATCGCGTCACCGGCGAGGTGTGGCTGGAGCCGACGCCGGGGCATACGCCGGGGCATCATAGCGTGCGGATTTCGTCGAATGGCGTCGAGGCGGTGATCACCGGCGATTTGATGCATCATCCGATTCAATGCCGCTATCCGGAGTGGGACGACACGTTCGATTCCGATGGCGCGCAGGCGAAGAAGACGCGGCGCGCGTTCTGCGAGAAGTACGCGGACTCGGGCGTGCTGGTGTTCGGGACGCATTTCGCGACGCCGTCGGCGGGCAAGATCGTCAAGAAGGACGATTCGTTCCGCTTCGTCGCCTAGCGAGGAATGTTTCGCGGCGCCAATCGCGATCCTAATTAGACGCGGCTGGCGCCATTTTTTTCCCTACGATACTTCGCTCGAAAATCGAATCGTCTTGTTCTTCATTCCTGCGAGCACCACCTCGACGCCGCCGCTGCGGATGATCCATTCGAGCCGATGATCGCGATACTGGCGCGCGAACGCGCCCGATTCGAGCATCTGCGGCAACACGTCGAGCGAGCCGGCGAATTGCGCGGCCGCATCGATCGTATTGCGCACGCTCGCCCGCTCCTCGACCCGGCTGAGCCATCGTGCCAGCGGCGTGTTTGCTTTCGGGCCGACGCCCCAGACCACCGAGCCGTGCACGTGCGGATAGACGCTCAAATCGCCGTAGCCGAACGATGCGCCGTTGAAATAATCGGACGATCCAAGCTCGCGTTCGAGCCATTTGAACACGCCGGCGGTCTGCAATGTCGCGCGCGATTCGAGTTGCCGCGCAGCGTCGCCGGTGACGCGCTTCCACGCGCGAACTTCCATCAGTCCCCAGTTGATCGCTTCGTAATAAGTGTCGCAGACGTCCTCGATCATGCGGACGCGGGCGCGCTCGCGCGGCGATGGCGGCAGCATCGCGGGCGCCGGCCATTTCTCCTCGATGTAATCGAGGATGATCGTCGAATCGAAAATCGCGAAGCCGTCGTCGATCAGCGCGGGCACTTCGAGGCGCGGATTCAGCTTGCCGAATTCGGTCGGCGCGCCGCTGAACGCGTCGGGCACTTCGGCTTCGAACGCGAGGTTCTTCTCGTAGAGCGCGATTTTGACCTTCTGCACGTAGGGCGAAAACGGATGCTCGAACAGTTTCAACATGATTGGTCCTTTTCGACGCAAGAGGATTGGAGGCCTCAAAACGATACGCGGATTTTCGCCGCGCGAAATGGTGATATTGAAGTGCAAGCCGGGCGACTCGCGTGCACCGCGATCGCGCCGCAAAAGGAGCATCGCGATGGATTTTGGAGTTGCACTCGCCTCGAACCTGGATGCGTGGAAAACGGTCAAGCGCGCCGAGGAGCTCGGTTTTTCGCACGCGTGGTTCTACGACTCGCAAATGCTGGCGCCCGACATCTTCGTCGCGATGGCGCTGGCGGCCGATCGGACATCAACCATCAAACTCGCGATGGGCGTGCTGGTACCGACGAATCGGATCGCGCCGGCCGCCGCCAACGGTCTCGCGTCGCTCAACAAGCTCGCGCCGGGGCGAATCGTCTTCGGCGTCGGCACCGGATTCACCGCGCGCAACACGATGGGATTGCCGCCGATGCGGCTCAGCGATCTGCGCGAGTATCTGCGTGTCGTGAAGGGGTTGCTCGGCGGCGAAACGGTGGAATGGGAATGCGAAGGCGCGCGCCACAAAATTCGCTTCCTCAATCCCGAGGCCGGCCTGATCAACATCAAGGATAAGATCCCGCTGCATCTGTCGGCGTTCGCTCCGAAGGCGCGCAAGATGACCGCCGAAATCGCGGACGGATGGATCACGTTTACGCCCACGGTGCCGCGCGCGATTAGCGAAGCCGGCGAACTCGCGAAAGCGTGCAAAGAAGTTGGTCGCGCGCCGGAGACGCTCTATCGCACGGCATTCGCGCTCGGATGCGTGCTCGGCCAAGGCGAATCGGCGGGTAGTGCGCGCGCCAAAGCGCAGGCCGGTCCGATGTCGGTGGTCTATCTGCACGGACTGGTGGAGGCGACGCTCGGTTTCGGCGTACCGCCGGAAGTTGCGACGATAATCGAGGCGTATCGCAAGCAGCACGCGACTTATCAGCCGTCCGACGCGAAGTATCTCCAGATGCACAAAATGCATTTGATCGGCGTGCGTCCCGAAGAGGAAAAATTTCTCTCGCCCGAGTTGATCAAGGCCACGACTTTCACCGCGACAAGCCTCGAGTTGCGCGATCGCATCCGGGCGCTGCGCGACGGCGGCTACAATCAATTCGTGGTTCAACTCGTGCCGGGCCACGAAGCGGCGCTCGAGGACTGGGCCGCGGTGTTCGACAGCGTGTGATCGATCTTTTCGGTGCCGCGACGCTCTGGTAACCTCGACTTATGCGTGTCTTGAAGGGTGTGCCTGATTACCAGCGATTCAGTCGCCGAATTTTGTGCGTGGCGATGCTCGCAGTTACGTTGCTTACGACCGCGGCATCCTGCTTCGCTTTCGATCTCGGCAAGTTCATCACCAACGACCCGGCGCCGCCCGATAAATTCAAAGTCATTCATATCGCCGATCTTCAAGGGATGCTTGCCAACCTGAATTCCCACGTCGAAATCTACGACGCCAACGGATGGGGGCTGCGCTCGCGGGTCGGAATCATCCCGGGCGCGCATCTGCTGAGCAGCGACGACAGATACGACGTCGCCGGTACGCTGCCGCCAAACAGAAACGCGAACCTGGTATTCTACTGCGCCGACACGCTTTGAATGGCCTCACATGAAGCCGCCCGTCGGGCGACTGATGCGGGATACATGAATGTGAGCGTGATGGCCGACGGTATTTTCGGCTGGAAGAACGCGGGGCAGCCGCTCGAGGTCGCGAGCACTTTGACTCCGATCGACAAGAATTCCGCGCCACCGTCCACCGACAAGGACCAGTAGCTCCACCTCGTTCGACACTTCTCGCGGCGCGGAAGACTTTCATCGCGCTGGACGGATAGCCTCGCGATTAGTCAGAATCAATCGCAAGCTTTGTAAATTGCCATTCGCGAGGCGAGACAGGTTCATGATTCGAGCCGGCGTTGGTTTTTCCAATTCGCACAATCCGCGGGTCGCGGCGGCCGAAGCGACCGCCTCTGCGCTCGCACAGGCGGGCCTGAATCGCGCGTTAGGTGCGCTCTGCTTCGCGACGCCCGCGTACGCTGCCGCATATCCGATGATTCTGCGGGTGGTGGGGAGCGACGCCCACACGCGCGAAGTCGCGGGATGCTCGAGCATGGGCGTGATCGCCGGTGAACACGAAGTAGAATCGGGTCACGCTCTCTGCGTGATGGTGATCGGCGCGGACGAGCATCGCGACGAACTTCGCGCGGCGCGATTTTTCGTGCCCTCGCTGCGCGGCCGCGCACAAGGCGTCGCTGCCGAGGTCGCCACCGCCGTCAGGCCCGCGCTCGGCAAAACGAATTTGCTCATCCTGCTCGCCGATACGTACAACTTCGAAGCCGAAGCGACTCTCGCGGCGCTTACCAGCGAACTGCCGAAGGTCGCAATCACCGGCGGCGGCGCCAGCGAGGACGGCTCGATCGGCGAGACGTTTGTTTTCTGCGGCGACGTGGTTAGTTCGAATGCCGTCTCCGGGATGCTGCTGTCCGGCGATTTCGATCTCACGATGATGAGTTCGCTCGCCTGTTCTCCTATCGGTCCCGCGCATCGCGTGACCGCCGCACGTGACAATATCCTGCTCGAACTCGACGGCCGCGGCGCCTTCGACGTTTTCGCCGAAGCCGCCGGTCCGCTGGCGACTGATCTGCGCCGCGCGCTCAGGTATGTCTTCGCGGCCATCCCGCTCGACCCGCGCGCGACGACTATCGAGCGCGGACGTTTCGTCGTACGTAACATAGTCGGCGCCAGCGAAGAGCATGGCGTCGTGGCCGTGTCGTTCGTGCCCAGGGTCGGCGACACGATCGGATTCGTCCTGCGCGACGCGGAACGATCGCGCCGCGACCTGAAGGCTTCGCTCGAGGAGGTCAGCGGAAAACTTATTTCGCCGCCAGCGTTTGGATTATATTTCGATTGTATCTCGCGCGGCGCGGGACTCTATGGTATCCCGGGCCACGACTCGGCCTATCTCCGCCAGTCGCTCGGCCAAGTGCCTATCGGCGGCTTCTTCACGGGCTTTGAAATCGGCCCGTTAGGCGACCAAACCGCGCTGCTGCAGTATTCCGGTGTCCTCGCGCTGATTTCCAACAAGCCGGTAGCGCCCTCCTGATTCGATAGATGGCAAGGCTCGATGTGAATAGCGAGCGAATGTCGCTACTATTCATCAACTAGAGATGGGAGTAGGGCGGTGCAGAGCGCCAGCTGTCCTCTCAACGATCCGGCTCGTGGATGGCCGCGTGCTTAGTCGTTGGCGGCGACTCCCAAGGACAGGGCTCAAGACTCGCGAGTGCGGGGCTGTACGATCCGGCGACACGCTAAGCCAGCTTAACGTGCCATCTCATACGCGCCCGGGATGCGATCGAAAACGCTTGCGGTAGCCGGAACCCGCCACGGAATCCGGCAGAGAGATCGGATCGGGAACACGCGCCCGGTGGGTCAACCGCGTCGCATCAGGCGGAGCCGCGCGTCGCTTCGCGGAGCTTTCTTCCCAATCCGGCCGCCTCGCCCGACAACGGACGCGTCGCGATGACGGTGATGTCGCTTGCGAGGTAGCGCTGCACCGAATGCAGCATCCCGACGAACAGAATCCCAATCTCGCCGGGCTGCAGCGTGCGATCGATTCGCTCCGCCATGAATCGATCGCGCTTCTGAATCAGCGCCGGGCCCGCGTCGATCGTCCGGCCAGCTTTCGCCGTCGCGCCCGATTGGGCGAGGATCTGCTTCACGCGCCGGTACTCCTCGATCAGAAGCTCCCCGGATTCGGTGCCCATTATCGTCGCGCCCTTTTTGGCAAGCTCCGCGATTAGGCGATGATTGCGGCTCCCCGCTTTAGCCAGTTCATTGACGATATCCATCTCGCGTCCGCAGACCGGAAGACCGTCCTGGTAAATCCGCACCTTGCCGTACGGCAGGTCGATTTCGGCGAGCATCGTTTCGATTCTGTCCCACAGGCTATCGACGGCGGTTTCGTTTTTTTGCTGCCATCGCGGACCAAGTTCTTTGGCGAGCCGGCTCCCGATTTCCTTCGCCAGCGTACCCATCTCGGCCTGGGTGTGAATTATCGGGATATGAATGAGAACCCTGTCCGCCACTGGCTACCTTATATACCCCGCGTCGGGCAGGGTAAACGCGAGGTCGCGGCGCCGACACGCGAGGAGGTCGCGCGCAAATGTCAGATAGTTAGCGCGCGGGTTTTCGTCGAGACGAAGTTATAGGGCGGCCATGGTCCGCTGACTTCGATCGATCGACGACGATCTGCCAGCAACGCACGGGAGAATTCCGCGACGCCCGCGCGCGGGACTAGGAAGTGGATCGTCAGCATCGATTTCCGGTCGTGACTCGAGTGCTCGGCGATGGCGCGCATGAACTTCCCCTCGGCCATCGCGCAGAGTGATTTGCGAACTTCCTCGCGCCGCGCGCCGGACTGATCGACAAGCGAGTAATGCCGCGCCCGCCCAGCGAGATAGCCCATGCCGGTTGGCATCGCGGACGATAACAATCGCGAAGGAGGCGTCGCGCGATCATCGCGAGGGTCGTCGAAGGCCACACTGGCCGACATTTCCACGCGCCCATCGAGTTCGTCGAGCAATGCGCCGAAGGGTCCCTGCTCTCTCTTAAGAAACTCGGCGATGTCGCCGATGGTTTTGAAGCGGCAGCCGTATCGCATCGGGATAACGGCGCGCTCATGGTTGAACGACTCGATTATTTTCGAATAGATCAGCAGGCGCGCCACGTCGGGGTCCGCATCCGCCGGCGACAGCTTGGATACGATCGCACCCAGCCGAGTGGTCCGCGCCATGATCGAAGCGCGCGGATAGCCCAGGAACCTGAGCTTTTCACGCGGCTCGATTCGGTCGCCGTGAACGATGCCGTAAAGCAGGAAGCTCACGGCGGTGACTCGAGGGCCGGACAGAAGCTGTACGGCGGCCACGGCCCGCTGACGGCGAAGCTCAATCCATCCTCGGCGCGCTCGCGGTTGATAGCCTCGATGCGCCGGCGAAATTCGGCCACTCGGTCACGCGCCAGCAGCGCCGCCAGGTTGAAAACCTCTTCGCGCCCATCGGGCTGCTTTGAATCGTCGATAATTCGCCGCTCACACGAACGCGCCGCACATTGGTCGAGCGCGTCGGCAACTACTCCAAGATTCTGCTCGAGCCACGCACTCGACTGTTGATCCGCCATCTGCTCGGCGCGGCGCTCGCGCAGATAGCGAAGGCCGGGAGAGGCGGCGGCGGATTCCGTTTGCGTGATCGATTCGACCAGCGATCGCTTGAGCCGCTCGCGATCAAGCAATGCCTTGATGCCCCATTCCTCGCAGTCCGCCGCATACTCGAAGAATCCCTTGATCAGATCGGCGTTCCGCTCGAGAAAATCGCCTAAAACCGCGGGCGACGAGAACAGCGTGCCGAACGGTACCGGCAACACCGGGCTGCCACGAAAGACCTCCGCGATGACCCGTCCATGGTCGATCGCGCGGGGCGTCACCCACTCCGGATCCGCGAGCCGCCGGTCAGCATCGGGTCCGCAGAATTCCTCGAGCGAAACCCGTTTGGCGATTGCGCAGAGGTTGCCGTGCCGATGCAGAAATAAGCGGTCGAGCTCCGAGGACGACTCGGGGAGGTCCGGGCACTGCAGGTTGCTGAGGCAGAAGATATATAGTCCAGCGTCCATTTACCTAGGCCGGGTTTCTGTCGGTCAGATGAGCTGCGAGATCTTCCGGCTCGACGCGCACTTTCACGCTCGAGTCGGGTTTTTCAGCGAGTCGCCCCACCGCGCGGCGAACCGCGCTCAAGCCGGCCTTCCTGCATAGCCACGCCAGATCGGCGCCGCTGTAGCCCTCGGTATCCCGGGCCAGGCGCTCGACGCTGACCTCCGGCGCCACCAATTTGCCGCGCAAATGAACCTCGAGGATGGCTTTGCGATCTGCTTCGCCCGGCGGCGGAATCTCGATGATCTCGTCGAAACGTCCGGGGCGGAGCACTGCGGGATCGAGCCGGTCGAGCCGATTGGTCGCCCCGAGCACCAGCACGCCTTTGAGTTCCTCGATTCCGTCGAACTCGCTTAGAAACTGGCTGAGTACGCGGTCGGCCACCGGGTCGCTCGAGAGGCCGCCGCCGCGAGTCGGCACCAGCGCATCGATCTCGTCGAAAAAAATGATCGCCGGAGCGGCCTGGCGCGCCTTGCGGAAGATGTCGCGCAATCCACGCTCCGACTCGCCCACCCATTTCGATAGCAGCTCGGGACCTTTCACCGACAAGAAATTGACGCCGCTCTCAGTTGCCAAGGCTTTCGCGAGCATGGTCTTGCCGCATCCCGGCGTACCCGACAGCAAGATCCCTTTGGGTGGCTTAAGATGGGCCTGCGCGAACAGTTCGCCATACTTAAGCGGCCATTCGACGCTCTCGCGCAACCGCTGCTTGGTCTCCAGCAGCCCGCCGATGTCGCTCCAGGCGACGTTCGGCACCTCGACGAACACCTCGCGAATCGCGGACGGCTCGACTTCCCGCAGTGCGTTGCGGAAGTCATCCATCCGCACTTCGATTTTCGAAAGCCGTTCATAAAAGACTTGCTCGGTGGCGGAATCGATGTCGGGCAGAATACCGCGGATGGTCAGCATCGCGGCCTCCCGGCACAGCGCCGCCAGATCGGCACCGACGAAGCCGTGGGTAATCGAAGCAAGATGCGGCAGATCGACGTCGGCCGCGAGCGGCATCCCGCGGCTGTGTATTTCCAGCATCTCGAGCCGCGCCGATCGATCGGGGATCGGGATTGCCAGTTCGCGATCGAAGCGGCCCGGACGGCGCAGCGCGGGATCGAGCGCATTGGGCAGGTTGGTGGCCCCAATCACAATCACGTTCTGGCGCTGATTCAGCCCGTCCATCAGCGCCAGCAACTGCGCGACGATCCGCTTCTCGACCTCGCCGGTTACGCGTTCGCGTGGCGGCGCGATCGCATCGATCTCGTCGATAAAAATGATGCTCGGTCCCTGGCGAGCCGCATCTTCGAAGATCTTGCGCAGGCGCGCTTCGCTTTCGCCGTAAAATTTGTGGACGATCTCGGGGCCGCTGACCGAGAAGAAGTTCGCCTCGGTTTCGTGCGCAATCGCGCGCGCGATCAGCGTCTTGCCGCATCCTGGCGGACCGTGGAGCAAGACCCCCTTGGGCGCGTCGATTCCCAGCCGATCGAAAATTTCGGGATGCCGCAGCGGCAATTCGATCATCTCGCGGATGCGCTGAAGTTGCGGCTTGAGTCCGCCGATATCCTCATAAGAGATCGAACGCGCCGTCGGTCCGGCGGTCGGCTCCCCGATGATCAGCCGGGTGGTCGGCGCGATCAGGACCGGACCCCTGGGCACCGTGGCTTCGACTTTGAAATCCGCCCAGCGGCTGCCGAACAGCGTCGCGCGGATGCGATTCCCCTCCAGCACCGGCAGCCCGTCGAGCAGGCTTCCGATATAATCGAGGTCGCGCTCCGACGGACGCACGTTGGTCGGCGCGAGCGTTACCTGGTCTGCGATCCGGCACGCGACCTTGCGGATAGTCACGAATTCGCCCAAGCCCGCTCCCGCGCTCTCGCGGCTCACGCCGTCCATCTGCACCGAAGATTTGCCGCGCGACTCGGCATACGCCGGCATCAGCTTGCACACGGTCTTGCGCTTGCCGGAGATCTCGACGGTGTCGCCGATAGCGGCGTTCATCCGGACAATGTCCTCGGGACTTATCCGCGCATACGCGTGGCCAGTATCCCTGGTCATCGCCTCCGCGACCTTCAGCTTGATACCGGCGGCGGCGGACTTTTCCGGCTCGATGGGCGCGGCGCTGTTCATTTCAGCGGACAGCTGATTTCGACGATTCCGTTGTTGCAGGCAACTTTGATCCGGCTGCGCAGCACCGGCTTGGGGAGCAGAATCTCCTTGCTATACTTGCGGTCGCGGCGCGAGGCCTCGACGTTCATCACGTCCCCGTCGACCGAGACCGAAATGTCATCGGTGGTGATCCCCGGCATCTCGGCGATCACCAGGATTCGATCCTTCTCTTCGATCACGTCGAAGAGCGGTTCGCGGACTTCATGGACCACCGCCTGGCGCGACTTCTTGTCTAACTTGACGTTGCCAAATGGCTCGATATCGACGGCGTCACCGCCGTGCCCGACTTTCATGCGGAAGCCGTAAACGCCCTTGAGCTGGTCGCCCTCGCCGAGCACGCCCTCGCGGCGCATTTCGCGGCCGGTCTCGGCCAGGTCGCCCAGTTTTTCGATCAAGTCGGACAGCCCCTTGACGAATCCTGAGCCGGCTTCGCCGGCGCCGTCGCGCGCTACTCTTCGTTTAACGCTCATCGTGAGCCTCCTTGGGAACCATCGAACGATTGGCTGCGAGTTCGGCTTCGAGTTTTGCGATCCGGGCTTCGAAGCCCTGCTCTGGCGCGGGCAGGAGTTGCCCCTCGGCGAGCGCCTCGACCCGCTTGGGATTCCACCAATCGAGGCCGAGCTCCTTGGCCTTTTCGACCGAGCACACCACCAGCCGGATTTGGATCGTAAGCAGTTCCACCTCGACCAGTTTGATCTTGATGTCGCCGGCGATGACGATTCCCTTGTCGAGCACCCGCTCGAGCAGGTCGGCGAGGGTCGACGACTGGACCGAATGCTGCATGGATTGCGACGCCATGAATCGAGTTACCTCAAACCAGTTTGCCCAACGGCCCGAGATCGATATTCAGGTCCTCGCGTGAGAGCCCGAACCCTTCCCGAAGGGCGTCTATTTGTTCACTTTGCCGCATCAAGGTCAGTCCCAAGCGCTCGCAATCCCCCTCGCTCAGGCGGCCGGATTCAATCCGGGCGAGGGCCTGGCGTTCGAGCAATTCGTGCAGCAGGTTCACCAGCGCCAGCACCAGTTGCGCGAGCCCATTCTTGAGATCGTCGGGTTTCAGATTGATCCGGCGCTCGCCGCCGGTCTGCGGCGGATCGCCGAGCAGCGTCTCGCCGAAGCCGCTGTCGCGCGGCCGCGAAAACGGCTCGCGAACCGGTTTGCCGGCCGGGCGCCGGGATGCGTTAATCATCGCGCGCCGCCTCGACCGAGCTGATCATGACCTGGAGCCCGAGGTAGATGAGGTCGATATCGGCGACCGAGATAGTGACCTCGCCCGCGACTACCGCGCCCTTGTTCAGCACCCGATCGAGGGTTTCGCAGAGCGAGACTCGCTCGCTCGGACGCATCGAGAGTCTTTCCATGGGACGCACGCGCTCAGTCTTCATCGTCGTGATTTGCTGCGGCGCTCTCGAGGTCTTCGGTTTCGCCGCGGATCCGGTCGAGATGATCGAGCATTTCCTTCTCGCGCGCATCGAATTGCGCTTCGGAGATCGCGCCGCTTTCGAGCTTTCGATGCAGCTCGCTCAATTCCGCCGTGATGCGCACGGCGTCGTTCTCGAGTTCTTCGGCGGCGGCCTCATGGACCTTGCGCATCACCCAGATGAGAAAACTGCCCGGAGCCAGGATCAGATCGTCGATTAAAAACATGGCGGCTAACTCTTGATCGTGATCTCGGCGAAGCTGGCGGGCGGCCACGGGCCGTTGTAGTCGAAGGCGAAGTTGTTGTCGAAATGAGTCGCCGCGCGGAACACGCCTTGCTCGAATTCCGCGCGCCGGTCCTTTCCGACCAGGCACGCGAGGTTCATTATCTCGCGATCGTCGCGCAGCGCGCCGCGCTTGATTGCCGCGCATAGCGGTTCGAGTTCTTCCTCGACCATCGCGCAATGGGCCACGCGATCGGCTTCGTGCAGCCGCTCGAACATCCGTCCGAGCTCGATCCGATCATTCTGCGACGGCTGATTGGCGCCGCCGAACAGGCCGTCGCGCGCCTCTTTAAGATCCGGATGCGCATCGATGAAATATTCGAAGATATTGGGCACGTCCCATACCACCCGCACCCCCATCTCGAGCTTCCCCGCGATCCCCTTCAGTTGGCTTTCGAAGATCTGCCGGTTGGACGTGAGCAGGCTTTTGATCTCGTTCGCGTTCGCCGCGATAGTGCCGAAGCGCATCGGCAGAACCGCTTCTTCCACCGCCATCAGCCCGTTCAGGACCGCGCGATGCGCCGCGAGATTGCGCCGCTCTGGACGGATCCTGCCGCTCTCGAGGTCGCTGACCACCGCCGCTATCCCGCGATGCGTAATCGCATACACGGGCCGATCGTCCAGCCCTCTGAAATCGAGCGCCTGCTCTGCGGCCTGCGCGACCACTGCATAGATGTAGCGGCCACGCGCGGCTTTGACACCCGCATCGATCCGGCGCACGGGCTCTCCGCTCACTGGATTTTGTCCGCATGCTCGAGCCGCGCGCGGCCGTGCAGCTCAGGTCCGCGGTGGTGATTGTCCGACTGATCGCCGTTGGCCGCGCGCTCGAGAAGCTCGTGCGGTGCGCACAGATGAACCCGGCGCAGGCCGCCCTGCTCAGTCTTGATCTTGAGCGTCGCGCCGCAGGCGTAGCACTTGATCGCGCCTTCGTAATTCTCCGCGTAGGCGTCATCAAGGTCCACGTTATGCCCGCATGAGAGGCAGTTTATCTTCATTGATCTTCCTCAGTATTTGAGTGAGACGCCGCCGGAGCGCCGTGCTTGCGAGCGATGCGCGCCCTGGCGCACGCCCACCGTGCATCCAGCCGGCGCTTCCATCGCGGCCAGCAGCGCCGCTTTCTCGTGGCCGATTTCCTCGCAGCGCGCATCGATCTCGCCGATCCGCCGCGCGGCGTGCTGCCGGACCCGGCTCAGGCGCAATTTCTCGAGCTCGAGCGAAGTGATCTTCATGTACGCCGCATGCGGCGCAAGGGTGGCCGCGCCGAGTGCGCCGGTGGTGCGCAGATCTTTCATTCCGCGAAGATGGCGTTTGGGCTGCTGCATCTAGCCTCCAACTTTTCGCCGCGCGCGCGCGCGCGGCCGGCAGACCTTGCGGATCGCTTCGTCGATCTTGTGACTCATCTGGGATTCGCCGCCGCGCGTCACCTTGGCGGTGTCGACGTTGAGCACGTCGTGACAAACCCAGCGGAACACGGCGTCGTCGATACGCGCCCGCGCGCCCTTGCGCGCCAGTACGCTGGCGATCGCGATGCACGCGCGGATGGTCGGACGATGATTGTTGACCCCGACTCCGCGCAGTTCCCGCACCAGGTCGACCACGATTTCGCCGTCGGCGCGCGCGATTCCCGAGCGCGCCGCTGCAATCCTGATTTCGGTCTCGCGATCATAGTGGCCGAGGTCGAGCGTGATCAGCCGGTCCATCAGGGCGTCGGGCGCCTTATGCACCCCGGCATACTCCTCGGGATTGGAGGTGAAGATGGCGCGAAACTCGGGATGCACCTCGATGTAGCCGCCCTGGACCTTGCCCAGCGACGGCAGGCTCAGCATCTTTTCTTCCAGCACGCTCAGCAGCACGTTGTTGGCTTCCGCGCGGGAGCGGTTGAATTCGTCGTAGATAAGCGTGTAGCCGTCGCGGCAGGCGGTGGTCAGGCGATTCTCCATCCACAGCACCCGCATGTTCTCTTCCGACTTGAGCACCGAGTGGATGTAATTGTCGATGAACTTGGATTTCTTGTAGCCGACATCCTTGCCGGTGAGGTCCGAGCTCACGAACTCGTCGTCGCCATGAATCAGGATGACCGGGCGCCCGAGTTTGGCCGCGATATGAAAGGCGATGGTGGTCTTGCCGGTGCCGGCGAAGCCCGCCAGGTGCAGTGGGTACCCGATTTCGAGATAGGTCAGCGCCCGCTGCGTAAGATCCTCGACGTAGGGGCTGGATACGAAGCCGTCGCTAGCCTCGGGCAGAAAGACGCTGTCGGGAGCGTCCGGCGCGCGGTCATCCGCGCGCGCGTCCGCTTCGGTCTCCTCCTGCTCGAGCAGGCTTTCGAGCGGCGCGCTGCGGTATCCCGACCCGTTGAGATCTTGCGCGCCCTTCATGCTTTCTTACCCATGAAATTGCGCCGCGCGCGCGCCCGCTCGCCGTGCAGTCCGCGCATCAGGTCGTGGATACCGCGCTGATTTTCCGCGTTGAAGGCGCCGCGCATCTCGCGCATCTTGCCATGCTCCTCGTGCATCGCTTTGCGCATCGCCGCGAGCATCTTCGCGGTGTCGGACTGGAGGCTGCTGCCAAATCGGCGCAGCCGATCGACCATTTTTCGCCGATCGCGGCGCAGGGTGTCAATTTCGTGCCGGAGATTCATCATGTCGCTGGCAAAGTGCATTGTTGTGATCCTCGTTTTTTTTCGATTGGTTGCTGCGGTCCCTCGGCTAGCGCCGGAAAGGTTTCTTTCACCCTTCCGGCCGCTAACCTCGGGAGTCACTACGCCGGCGTTGCCGCCGATGCCGTCAATCCGATCGCTTCGGCGTACTTGAGGTACGTCTCGACCGACGCGATCACCACTCTCGCTTCGATCGAGAGCAGCTCGATCCCCACCAACGACACCTTGACCCACGCGTCAATCACGATGCCTTTGTCGAGGATTCGATCCACGACCTCGGCGAGACTGGACGAATCGGTCGCCTTCTGAACTCGTGCCACTTTGCAGTCCTCCTTTGTGTCTTCTCGCGATCACCTGCGGCGGTGGGCGGAAGCAATTTCGACAGTTCATTGCAGAGCACCGATCATGCCCGAAGTTAGGTGCTCGAATTGCTCGGTTAAGCGCGGGCAAGACCAAATTTGACGATCGGGAGACCCAAGTAGTGACATTTTGTGGACGTTCGATCGCACTCATGCGCCATTTTGACGCCACAGGTCTACATTCGGATGCGAACGGTTTGGCGAAAATGTTTGAAAAATAGGAGGCGAAGGGTCGCGGAAACGCCCCCTGATCGAGTTCGGGCGGCGGTTCTACAACCAGGTGCAGCCACACAGCGCATTGCGTGATAGCGCACCGGCCGTGTTCGCGGGGCCGGCCTTAACCGGACTGCGCAGGCCATATCCTTAAATTCGACTTGGTATGCTTTTGCAGGGCAGGTCAGACGTGGCCTGCACCCCGATGCCCATCAAGGAGAAGTAGAGTCGTTTGATATTTGACCAGCCGACTGCTGTTCTGGAACGAATGCGGAAGTTAGAGGGCGAGATCAAATGACGAATTTCAACGATGATTGTTCGAGGGTTTAATCGAATGAGCAGCAAGACCAACAAAACGAGTTCGTTTGAAGAATGGCTCGACGCGAAAGTCATCGCGAGGGCCTGAAGGAGGAAGTCGACGAATTGGTGGACGAGATTCCGATCCAGCAAAACCTGGTCGATTTGCGCGTCGTGCTCGGACTCAGCCAGCGTGAGTTGGCTCGCCGGATCGACGTCAGTCAGCCGGTGATCGCAAGAATCGAGTCGCGGCGCATCAAGAACGTGACGCTCGAAACCCTGGTCCGAGCCGCCGCTGCTTTGGGCGCGCGACTGAAAATTGAACTTGAATCGCCACGATTTCTGTCACGGGGGACCGCATGAGCATCGATTTTGTTTTGCTCGCCAGCCGCGCCGCGATCGCATTCGCACTGTGTCTTGGGGGATGCACCTACGTCGCGGAGCAGCCGGAGGTGAATCCGGCGAAATTTGCGCCGCCGTCGAGCGATCGTCCGTGAACTGCGCCGCGCGCCTACTCGATTCCGCTTGAACAGCGCCCCGGAAATTCACTGCCCGATACTGGCGCGCATGGAAGTTCTGCCAACGCCGCCAGCAAATACGATTTGTCCGCGCTGATCGATATCGCACTGCACAACAATCCGGATACGCGCGCGAGCTGGGATCGCGCACGCGCCGCCGCGTATGGCGCGTCGCAGCGCAACTCAAATCGTTGGAGGTGGGCGCGATCAGTTCGGTGTGGCGCGCGTATTACGAATTTCAGACCGCGCTGAAGGGTTACGATTACGCGAAGGCATTGCTCGCGGCGTCGAACGAATCGTACGCCGCCAATATCGACACGTATCACCAGGGACTCAGCACGATCGTCGAGTTGCTGACCGCCGACCGCGATCTCGCGAGCGCCCGCTACACGATGGTGCAGAGCTGCGCCGATCTGCTGACGTCATCGGCGGGCGGTGGCATACGCGGTCGGGGCGATCGAAATGCCACGCCATCCGTGATCGAGTCGAGGCGCGTCGGGAATCGTTTGCAGTGCATACAATTCGCTGCTCGCAAAATGGAAGCATCCGCGAATTGCGGAAGTAGGAGAATGCAGGATTTTTCGAATATGCAATCGAATATTTCGCGAATCGCAAACTAGACAAAATGCACTAGTCAGAAATTCCGCTTGTGAATACTCACTTGAAGCCCGCTGGCATCGGCCTTGCTCATACCCTCGCAAACGATTTCGACGCATCAAACTTTACCGAATGTCGAAATCACCATTTATCGGTCGACATATAAACGAGACCGAACAGAAATACGGGAGAAAAAGAATCATGGCTGCTACCACTGCAAAAGCAACACTCGCGGGCTTCGGACGCAACCAGGAGCAGACCGAGACGGCGCTGGCGGTACGGATCGCGCAAAACAGCTTTCTGAGCGAACTGCCAGGCGTAACTTTCGCGTTCCTGACCCTGGCTTACATCGTATTCTCGTTCGCGGCTCTTTAAGCGCCCGCGACTTGGGAACGATCGACCAGGTCATACTGCGCCTTTTGGGGCGGTGTGATTGGAGAGAGTAGTACAATGACTATGGAAGTAATCTCACTGTTCGCGGGAGTAGCTATTGCCGCGATCATCATCGTGACGCCGGCGCGGAACTATTTCAGGCGCTCGCGCGCGCAGGACGTAAGTTCCCCGACAACGCCTGATCGTGTTGAGGCGCGGAGGGGTCGCTGAGCGGCCGCTCCGCGTCCTCGCTCACTGGCAAACTCGATAGCTAATTCTTGCGAGGCGCATCGGGGAACATCCCGATCTTCTGGATGTTCGCGTGCAGGTCGCCGATTGGCACCGTCGGCGGATCGGGCAAGTCGCCCGCCGCTCGCGGCCAGGCAATCGGCGTGACGGGACTATCGATCGCGTCGCCAATCTTGATCCCGAAGCGATCCACCGCGAAATGCGGGAACTGATTTCCGCGCGTGGTTCCATCGCGAAAGAAAATCATCGTATGCACGCGCCGCGTATGCGATCCGCGGTTCGGCTTCGCCAGATGCACCGTCAGGCCGTGATGAAACGCGACGCCTCCGCGCGGCGCCTCGATCCACTCGGGCGGCGTATCCTTGAATTGCGGTAGCGCGAGAATGTCCAGCGCTTCTTCGGGCTGGAAGATGTTCACGAACTTCTTGAGTCCGGCCAGATGCGAACCCGGAATATATCCCATGCATCCGGTCGCATGCGATGAGCCGTCGAACGGAATCCACGCGGTGATCGTGTCGGTCTCGCGCATCGGCCAGTACGGCTGATCCTGATGCGGGTCGGTCTTGCGTCCGCCCGCTTCCTTGTAGAGCGCCTGATCGTGCCACAGCCGGATCGCATCGACGCCGAGCAATCGCGCCGCCGCCTCGCACACAACCGGATGAAACGTCAGCGGCCGCACCGCCGGCGAGTCCTCCCACAAATTGATGCACTGGATGAACGACTGCTCGTAGAGTGACTTCTGCCGAAGCTCGCGATGGTCGAAACGCTTGCGCCGCGCGACCGCTTCATCGACCGCCGCGCCGTAGCGATCGATCTCCTCGAGGCTCAGCAAGTCAGGCACCATGACGAATCCGTCGCGCCGAAACTGCGCGGCATAGGGAGCGATCTTCTCAGCGAGACTCGTCACTGCGCCTCCTTGATCATCCGGCACGACTCCGACGCTGCATGAATTATAGTTCCGCCTTGAACGTCTGCCGATCTGCGCCCGCATAGGACAGGCGCTTCGGCTTGATCGTCAGCATCCGGAGCGTCGGATACTTGAAGAATGGCGCCTCGAAGGGACTCTTCTTCAGGAACACCTGCTTCAAGCGCTGCCATTCGGCGCTATCGCGCGGGACCTCGGCCGCGACGCCCTGGATCATCAGCCGCGAAATCTCGAACGTCTCGACCTTGCCTTTTTCGCGCGCGTCGAAATACACCGTAACGTGCGGATTTCCGAGCGCGTTCTGAAATTTGTCGGCGGTGTCATTCATGATGAAAATCAGGTCGAGTTCGGGCGTTTCCGCGAACGCCTGCATCGTGGCCGTCGGCCACTGCTCTCCCTGCGTTACGATAATTGCTACTTGCTCTTCGGCGAGCAACGCGGCAACTCTTTCTTTCTGTGCGGCATCCACCTGTGATTCCTCGTCGATTCGAATCGCGCCGATCGCGCGCGAGAATTGAGTCTAGTCAGCGGCGCGCGCTATGGAAGCGCAGTCGCGAACGCTGCGATGCCTAATCTTCCTTGCCATGCCATTCTCGATCCGCAATGTTGACCATTCGTGACCTCGTGAGGCTTCCATGAAATACGACAGTCGCGGCCTGCCTGTCACCACCGATTCGGACGCGGTGATCCGCGCGATCGACAGTTACGCGCACGAACTGGTCTCGCTCGGCTCCAACTCCGCGCTGGTGCGCGCCGCCGCCGACTCGAATCCCGGATGCGCTATCCTGCAGGCGTACGCGGCGTCGCTTTTTCTTTACTCGCAGACTACCGCCGACGCGAAGAGAGCTGCGCCCTACCTTTCGCGCGCGATCGAACGGCTCGGCGACTTGACTGAACGCGAGCAGGTTTTCATCCGCGCAGTTAACGCTGGATGCGCCGGCGACTTCGAATCGGCGCTCCAACTTTACGAAACGATCGCCGAACGCTGGCCGCGCGATATCGTTGCGGCCAAAATCGCGGAGTTCCATTTCTTCGAGACCGGCCTCGCGCGGCGCCAACTCGACGTGATGAGCAAGGCCGCGGCGGCGAATCCCGATATCAGCCACGTGCTCGCGATGCATGCGTTTGCGCTCGAACTGAACGGCGATCGGGATCGCGCCGACGAGGTCGCTCTGACAGCGCTCGCGATCGACTACGACACGATGTGGGCGCAGCATTGCCGCGCGCACGTGTTCGCGGGCCAGTCGCGAATCGCGGAAGGGATTGCCGCGATGGAGCAATACGCGCCGTCGTGGAATCGCTACAGCCATTACGTGATCTCGCACAACTGGTTCCATCTAGCGACGCTCTACCTGGCCGACTTGAGATTCGACGCGGTCAGCAGCGCCTATCGAAAATACATCTGGGGCGTCGCGCCGGACGCGGTGGTCGAGCACACCGACGCGATCCTGCTGCTGTGGTACGTCGAGCTTGCGGGCGGCAAAGTTGATTCCGAGTGGCGCGAGATCGCCCCGCACATCCGGGCCAACGCGCGCGATCATCTGTTTCCATTTTTGAATTGCATCTATCTGTACGCGCTCGCGCGCGCGGGCGAATCGAAGGAAGTGGCAATCGCGATCGCGGAAATGGAACGGCACGCGCAACGCCAGAGCGGCGAGCTTGCTCACGTGTGGCAACGAGTCGGAGTGCCGATCGCGAAAGGATCGATTGCGTTTGCCAACGGCGACTACGATCGCGCCGCCGATCTGCTTGGTCCGGTTCTTGGCGAAGTCGCTTGCGGCGGAGGCAGCGACGAGCAACGCGGCGTGTTCATCGAATCGTATCTCGTTGCGCTGATTCGCGCCGGCCGCAAGGATGAAGCGCGCAGCGCGCTGACTGATTATATCGCGGATCGTCCCGAGACTTCGCTCCAGCGCCGGTGGTCATCCTGGATCTGACGTTGCGCCAACGCTTTCGAGTATCGATTGCGACTGTCCTCGCGCTGGCGGGGATTTTTCTGGCGGCGCCGAGAGCCATCTCTGCCGCCACAACCAACTCGGTTGCAGCAACGGCCACTCCCGAAGATCTCACTTCCAACACTCTGAATAGGCTCGCCGCGAAGCGCTTTGGCGCGCTCAGCGCCGCCGAACTCAAACTGGTGCGCGCCGCATCGCATCGGGAATTGCCGTGGCTCGGACCCAGCGACGATCCCAATGCGCCGGCGAATGACGTCACGCATGGGCACGCGCCGGCGGTATCTGGGACGATGAAGCAAGTTGGCCCGGGCCCGGCAACCTGGTTATCAACGGTTTCGTTTACAATGAGATCGCGGGCGGCCCCGGCGATGCGAGTGAGCGGCTGCGATGGCTCTCCCTGCAATCACCCGCCTATCGTCCTCAACCTTATAGGCAGCTAGCTAAGGTACTGACTGACAACGGCCGCGAGAACGGCGCGACCGAGGTGCGGATCGCCAAGGAGATCGCGCTGCGCAATTTCGGCCATCTTAGCCGCCTGCAACGCGCGTGGAGCATGATGCTCCAGGTGACGATTGGATTCGGCTATCGGCCGCTAAGAGCGCTTTGGTGGATAGGCGCATTCGTGCTGCTAGGTACGATACTGTTCGAGTGGGGTTATCATGCGGGACTGGTAACCCCGACCGAAGAAGGGGCTTACAAAACCTTCGTCAAGACCGGCGATGCGCCGCCGCACTATCCGTCCTTCAATCCGTTCGTCTATTCGCTCGAGAATTTTCTGCCAGTTGTCGTGCTCTATCAGGACCAATACTGGCGGCCGAATGCCCGCCATACGATTCGCCGCAAGATGCGGCGCGTGAACGATCGTCTCGACGGTAGTTCGCGACCCAGCCGGCTACTTAGGAGCTACTTGTGGCTGCACATCCTGGCCGGATGGATGATCACGCCGCTGCTATTCGCCGGCCTCTCCGGCCTGGTGCGCCCCGACTAGCAGCGCGCCCGCCAAGTTCGATGCGACAACGTTTCGCATAGCGGCTCAAGCGCGTGCCATGAAAGCGAGCTCTGCCGCAGGCTGATAACGGCACCAAATGGTCGATCACGCAACGCATCGCGTCGGTGTTCGATACGCTCGTGCGGGTTATTTCCTCACCTTGCCTGCAATCCGGTGCGCGGCACCTGATATGCTTCTAGATGTGATGCGGCGATCTCAGGTGCGGAATCTTTCGATTCGGTTGTATGCGTTGATGCTGTGCGCGCTGATTTTTTGCAGCGCGGCGGCGGCGCTCGCACAATCGACGCTCGAGGTCCCTCCGCCTACTCAGCAGAATCAGCCGAACTTCGCGCAGCCGCCACCGATCTTCGTGCTGCCCCAGCCGCGCGAGGGTGAGCCGATTCAATTGCTGCCGCCAGAACTGTTCATGCCGCAGCAGCAGGCGCCGCCTCCTCCTCGGCAACCGATACCGGCGCAGCCTCAGCCCGAGTCATCGCCCGAGCCGCCGCCGAGGATTAACGCGCCGATGACCACCCAAGGTCCGGTCCTGCCCGAAGTTTTCCGCGGATGCTGGCAGGGGATGGTGAGCAACGTCGATTGGATTCGCAAGGAACCGGGCGCGCGCAAGATCGGCTACTGGACGCCCAAGACTTATCGCATCTGCTACAAACGCGTCGGCAACGCGCCATTCAAGATGACGTTCACCGAGACCGGCATCGCGCCCAACGATCAGATACTCAATGTGCGGGGAAGCGTCGAGCCGCTGACGACTGACGGCCGCGCCTTCGCCACGATGCGCGCGAAGTTGCACTTCGACGAATACAGCGTCGGCCGCAACGCTACCGCGCCGACGTTCGCCGTCGATGAAGTCACGCATCTCGATTGCAAGATCAACGGCGACCTGATGACCGTCAGCGCCGACGTGTACGGCACGCGCGACGGCGCGCCGTGGTTCCGCGCTCATTGGCGCGCCGACTTCCGCCATTTTCCCGGCTAGTGCGCCTCCGCTTGCTATCGACGACGACAGTAGCCTAGGTTTTTTCCAGACGCCGCAATCGGCAATCAGTCCGCCGCGATTTCGCGATGACTCCAAGGAGACCCGCATGGCTCACGCACTCGATCCCCAGATGAAACAGTTCCTCGACTTCGCCAATGCGGCAGGCCCCTTGTTTCTGCGCGCCGAAACTCCCGAGCAGGCGCGCGCCAAGATGCAGGCGTTGCTCGCGGCGAGTCCCACGCCGCCCGCGCCGATCTATCGCGTCGAGGATCGGCATATCCCCGGACCCGCGGGCCAAATCCCGGTGCGCATCTACACCCCCGAAGGACAACCGCCGATGGGCGTGCTGGTGTACTATCACGGCGGCGGATGGGTGCTCGGCGATCTCGAGAGTCACGACAATGTTTGCCGCTCGCTCGCCAACGGCGCGGGATGCCTGGTCGTATCGATCGACTACCGGCTCGCGCCTGAGCATCCCTTTCCGGCCGCGCCCGAGGATTGCTACGCCGCCACCAAGTGGGTCGCCGAGAATGCAGAGTCGTTCGGTGGCGATCCGTCGCGGATCGCGGTCGGCGGCGACAGCGCCGGCGGCAATCTCGCGGCTGCGGTATCGATCATGGCGCGCGATCGTTCCGGTCCGGCGATTCGTTTCCAGTTGCTCTTCTATCCCGTCACCGATTGCGCGCTCGATACGCCCTCGCAGAAGGAGTTCGCCGGCGACGGTTTCGTACTCTCGCGCGCCGACATGGAATGGTTCTGGAATCACTACCTGGAGCCCCGCACCGATCGCCAGAATCCGTACGCCTGCCCGTTTCGCGCAAAAGATTTATCCAAACTGCCACCCGCTTTGATTTTGACCGCCAGCCACGATCCGCTCCGCGATGAAGGCGAGCGATTTGCCGAGCGCCTGATGACCGCCGGCTGCAAGGTCACCTGCACGCGCTACGACGGCGTCGTGCACGGCTTCGTCAGCTTCGCCGACGCGCTCGACCAGGGCAAAAAGGGCCTCCAGCAAGCGGCGGACGCATTGCGCCAGGCGTTCGCGCAATGACGCCGGCGCTCGCGCGGCTATCTGTATGTAATCCGCGCGCGTGCAGTATATTCTGCGCCCATGGCGCATCGCGTTCCGCGACCGGAGAGTGACAATGGTCCGTTCGTCCGCGCTCGTCCGGGCCCGCTCGACGATCTCTATCACTACCTGCTGACTGCGCCGTGGCCCGAACTGATCGCGTTCGTCGCGCTCTTTTTCGTCGCCGCGAATCTTGTGTTCGCGACCGGCTACTACCTCGACGGCGGCATCGAGAACACCCACTCGGGATCGTTTCTCGACATGTTCTTTTTCAGCATCCAGACCATGGCGACGATCGGTTACGGCAAGATGGCGCCGATATCGCTCTTTTGCAACGTCCTGGTTTCGATCGAGGCGCTGTTCGGACTGCTCGGGCTCGCGATGGTCACCGGGCTGGTGTTCTCGAAGTTTTCGCGGCCTACTGCGCGCGTCAGATTCAGCAGTTGCGCGATCGTCGCGCCGCGCGAGGGCGTCCCGAGCCTGATGTTCCGCATGGCGAATCTCCGCAACAACCGGATCGTCGAGGGCGAGATTCACGTCGTAGTCGCGCGCCAGGAAAACACGCTCGAGGGCGAATCGGTGCGCCGCTTCCATGATCTCGCGATGTCGCGCTCGCGCAGTGCGCTGTTCCAACTGACCTGGACCGCGATTCATCCGATCGTCGAGAACAGCCCCCTGCATGGGCATACGCGCGAATCGCTGGCGCGCTGCGAAGGCGAAATACTGGTCTCGCTGATCGGCTTCGACGAGACCTTCTCGCAGACGGTTCACGCGCGTCATTCGTATCGTTTCGATCAGATCGAATGGGGCGTGCGGTTCCTCGACGTACTGAAACGGCAACCCGACGGCCGCCTGAAGGTGGACTACGCGCACTTCGACGAGGTCGAGCCGCTGCAATCCGGGAAACCATAAAATTCATCGCAAATCGTGCTTAAGCGCCCTTTAGCTGTTCACACAGACCCTGAAATCTGTGCATGATCACGGACTGCTCTTGCGCGTCGCCGCGGCGCGCATGACGGAGAAACGTATGAACTCAAAGGTGCGCAGATTTTTGATCGCGTTCGCGCGATGGTTCGATACTTCGGCCGGCGGTATGCCGGAGGCCGACGGTCCCCAGGAAACGGATTGGCTGCGATGCATCCCGTTCGCGCTCGTTCACCTGATGTGCTTCGGCGTCATCTGGGTGGGATGGAGCCCGATTGCCGTCGCGGTCGCGGTCGCGATGTATTTCGCGCGGATGTTCGCGATTACCGGCTTCTACCATCGCTATTTTTCGCATCGCACGTTCAAGACTTCGCGCGTCGCGCAGCTTCTGTTCGGCGTCGCGGCTATGACTTCGGCGCAGCGCGGGCCGCTCTGGTGGGCGTCGCATCATCGATTGCATCATCAACGCTCCGACGAGCCGGCCGACGTCCATTCGCCGCGCCAGCACGGCTTCATCTGGAGCCACATCGGATGGATCACGTCGGAGTCGAATTTCCGCTCCGAGCTTCGCGTCGTGCGCGATCTATCGAAATATCCCGAACTGATGTTCCTCGATCGCTTCGACGTTCTGGTTCCCACCGCGCTTGGCTTCTCGATGTTCGGGCTGGGCGCGCTACTCGCGCATTACGCGCCGAGCCTCCACACCAGCGGCGCGCAGATGCTGATCTGGGGATTTTTTATTTCGACTGCGGTGCTCGCACACGGCACGTTTACGATCAACTCGCTCGCACACGTTATCGGCCGCCAGCGCTACAAGACCGGCGACGACAGCCGTAACAGCTTCGCACTCGCGCTGATCACGCTCGGCGAGGGCTGGCACAACAATCACCATCATTTTCCCGCGGCGGCGCGCAACGGATTTTTCTGGTGGGAGATCGACATCACCTACTACCTCCTGAAGATGCTGGCTGCGATGGGAATTATCTGGGATTTGCGTCCGGTGCCGGAGCAATTGCTGTACGAAGATCGCGTCGATATGCACCCGCGCGCGATCGCCACCGATCGGGCGCCGACGGCGGGCCACGTCACTGCGCCGGCGTATCGCGAGGAAGCCGAACGACGCAGCCCGGCGGCCACGATGCTCCAGGATGCCGCGGCGAAAGTCGTGCCGCGCGCGCGCCTCGGTGCGACGGCCGAGTCCGAAGCGGCGGGCTGAGATGCCCAAGTCCGGTTCAATCGTCGCGTCGGGCGTCGATGCGGCGCGGCGCCGCCGCCCCGCCATCATCGATCGCTTTGCGCGCGGCGCCGTGCTGGCGCGGTTGCAGGGCCTGAAGCGCGGCCGCCTCGTAATCGAGGATAGCGAACTCCCCGCCACTCGCGCGTTCGGCCAAAACGCCGATCAAGTCGGGTCCTCGGCCGAACTCTGCGCCACGATTCGCGTTCGCGACCCACGCTTCTACTCCGACCTCGCACTCGCCGGCAGTATCGGCGCCGGCGAAGCCTACATGGCGGGCTCGTGGACTACCGACGATCTCACCGCGCTCGTGCAAATCATGATTCGCAATCGCGACGTGATGGACGCGATGGATTCCGGCCTTGCGCGCCTAGCCAACCCGGTGCGGAAACTGCTCCACTACCTGAATCGCAACACCAAAGACGGCAGCGCGCGCAATATCGCGGCACACTACGATCTCGGCAATGACTTCTTCGAACTGGTGCTCGATCGCTCGCTGATGTACTCGTGCGCGATTTTCGAGCGGCCCGACGCGACGCTGGAAGAGGCGGCGCTCGCCAAGATCGATCGCATCTGCCGCAAGCTGGACCTTCGCCCGACTGATCATCTCGTTGAGATTGGCACCGGGTGGGGCGCGTTCGCGATTCACGCCGCGAAGAACTACGGATGCCGTGTTACGACCACCACTATCTCGCGCGAACAGCATGATTACGCCGTCAAGCGCATCGCGGATGAGAGCTTGCAGGATCGAATCACCGTACTGCTCAAGGACTATCGCGACTTGCAAGGTCAGTTCGACAAGGCCGTATCGATCGAGATGATCGAAGCGGTGGGGCATCACTTCGTCGATTCATATTTCAAGAAATGCAGTGAGCTGCTGAAGCCCGACGGCACGATGCTGCTGCAGGCGATCACGATCGCCGACCAGTACTACGCGAGCGCGCTGCGTAACGTCGATTTCATCAAGAAGTACATTTTCCCCGGCAGCTTCATCCCGTCGGTCACGGCGCTTTGCGATTCAATCACGCGCGCCAGCGACATGCGCCTCTTCCATCTCGAGGATCTCACGCCGAACTACGCCGAAACCCTCAAGCACTGGCGGCTCAATATGTTCCGCCATATCGATCGCGTGCGCGCGCTCGGCTATCCGGAGGAATTTATCCGGATGTGGGAATTTTATCTTTGCTACTGCGAAGGCGGCTTCCGTGAGCGCTATATCGGCGACGTCCAGATGCTACTGACCAAGCCCGCCTCCCGCCGCCCCCCGATCCTGCCTAGCTTGTAGTGCCGGAATCGGACCAATCAGTCTGAACTGAGATCGTGTTCGAGACTTTGGGATATTTTGCCGATCTCACTTTTCCGCGAGCGGAAGGGCTGATCAATGTGGCGTCTGCTCAGCCGCAAATTCCTCGGGACTCGCATAATTTCGGATCCCTCTCGCACGGTTGCGCTTGCCCAGAATCGTTCGGTCAACGCACCGCGGCAAATATTCCACCAGCTCGTTGAATCGTGCAGCGGGGCTAAAATATGTGGGGGCCTTGAACTCGCGCTCGATGTTTTTGAAGATAACCGCGTAACTGAATCGAGCCGTGCCACTGCCAAATCTCGCGTCGGCCTCGCGGAAACGGTGATAACGTTCGACCAGATATCTGACGTAGTTTCGCTGCAACAGGTTTCTTCCAATCGAACCAACGGGATATTCGGTCGGCCGACTGGACGGTCGGCTGCGATGAATCTGATTGATGGTCGTCGGACCGGTGTGCACGCCGCCGTGAATGGCATTGTTCGCGATCGAGGTGACGTTCACGCCGTTTATGATCGTGCTTTTCTCCGCGCCTGTTGAGCTGCTGCGTTTCATCGCTTCTTCCTCGCGATCGCAACCACTTCGGAAACGCACTTGCAGACGGAAGAAAGGAAGAAATTTTCTTAACTGCGCGGAGCGCGCACCCGACCTTTCTCAATCCTGGACTGACCGTCCCCTTCTAACAGCGCGGAGCGCGCATCTTTGTTGCAACAGGAAGCCCGAAACCCGTAAGGGGTTTCGGACAGACATCTTCGACCTACTTGCCGCGGATGCGAGTGCGGCGCATCTTGCGCAGCCTCGACTTGGCCTGATGCGAATCGCTGCGTTTTTTGCGCGCGAGCTTGCGATTGCGGCGATTTCGCTGTTTGGACTCTACCTTCATTGGGTCTCCTGACTATATGTGAAATCTAGGGCGCCGGCGCCGCGACCGCGTTGTATCCTTCGGTTACGACCTGGTCGCTCGGGGTCGTGAACGCGATCGGGCAGATTGCCGAGGCTTCGGTCAGCACTTCGCCCTGGCTATGCACTGTCACCCGGCCGAGCGGATCTCCCGGACGCAACGGCCCCTCGACCATCGGCGGTATATCGTACACGAGCTTGACCGACGAGACATCGGTCTTGCGCATCACCACGTTCAGATCGCTGGCCGCCACCGGCCGGATTGCCGGCCCGCTTCGGATCTGCACTTGCACCGGCAGGGCCTCGCCCGATTTGAGCAGCGACACTGCGGTGTAGTGATCAAACGCCCATTCCATCAACTTGGCCGCCTGCGCGAAACGCTGCGCATTGGAGGGCGCGCCGAGCACGACCGCGATAATCCGCATATTGCCGCGCTTCGCGGTAGTCGTGACGTTGAATCCGGCCTGGTAGGTGAAGCCGGTCTTAAGCCCGTCGCATCCGTCGAAATGTCCGACCAGATGATTGGTGTTGTGCAGCATGCAGACGCCGCCGTCGAAATCCACGCTCTCCTGACTGGACCATTCGAGCAGGTTCGTCTCGCGGATGATCGCGCGGCCCACCGTCGCCAGATCGTATGCGGTGGTGCGATCGGCGTCGTGCGTCGGACGCGGCGGGAGTCCATCGACGGTCTGATACTCGGTGTGCGTCATGCCGAGTTCGCGCGCGCGTTGATTCATCATGCGAACCATCGCCTCGACCGAGCCGCCGATCTTTTCCGCGACCGCCACTGCGGCGTCATTCGCAGATTTGACCAGCGCCGCCTTGATCAACTCGCGCAGCGGATAAATGTCGCCCTCTTTGAGCCCGACCCGCGAGCCGCCGGTATGGGCCGAGCGCTCCGAGATGCGCACCATGTCGTTCGGACTGAAGCGTCCCTGCGAGATCTGCTCCTGCGCGACGAGCAGGAGCATCATCTTGGCCATCGAAGCCGGCGGCCATTCCATGTCGGCGTTGTATGCGAGCAACACGCGCCCGGTGTCAGCATCCTCGATCAGCGCGCCCTTATAGAGACGCCCATCCGTATAGGTGCGAGCGGGGGCCGCCGCGGCTGCTTTTTTCGCGTGCGATACTTTATGACGTCGCGGCGCTTGCTTGGTCGCGTTCGCGGTTGCCGAATCGGCGATACTCGCGAGACTGAAGATCGCAACCGCCAGCAGGAATCTCCTGGTAATCCACCGCCACCCTGCGCATCCCTCCACCTGTATTACCTCTTCCTTGAAACGCCGTCCTACGGCGTGTGCGTGAAGATGCTGACGCCGACGGTACCCTTCGGCGTGCTGCTCTCCACGTTCTGCAAGATTGCAAGATTGGTCCGCGCCGGCGTGTAATCCGGATTGGCCGACACCAGGTCGCGCCATTCCTCTCCGGCGCGCAAGAATTTGCCTTCCTCGGCGTAGATCGCGCCAAGCGTATTGCGCGCATCCGGCTGATTCGGATCGATTTGCAAGGATAGCAGCGCCTCCTGCTCGGCCTGTGCTAGCGCGCCGCGCCGCTCGTATGCCAACGCCAGGTTGAAGTGCGTCTCCGGCCGCGCCGGTCCGAGCAGGGTCGCGAGGCGCAGGACTGCGGTCGCGTCGGCGACCTGGCCATTTTCAAGATAAGCGAGGCCCAAATTCAGGAACAACTGCCAGTCCTCGAGACCGAGGTTCACCGCGCGCTGGTACTCGGAGAGTTCCTTCCGATGCTGCCCCGTGACGCCATACGCAAAGCCTAAGTGATAGTGTGCGAGCGCATTGCTCGGATCATCGACGAGGACTCCGCGATGACGCTGGATTGCTTCGTTGTAGTCTTCCATCCCGAGGAAATAATCGGCGAGCGGATTGCAAACCTGCTCGTCAACCGCGTTATTGTCGTTGGTGGCGAGGGCCCACGCGCTGATTGGCACCTGGAAAACCAGGCTTATCAGAGCCACCAAATAGAGGCGTGAAGCGCGCCAGCTCAACGAATCAACGGCTCCCGCGGCCCGCAAAAATGCGCGGGGACGCGTACGGATGCTAGCAGAAACTTTCGATGAAAAAAAAGCGCACAACGCATTTCTACGCTGCGCGCGTCAGGAAGGTGCGACGGACACGCTCCTGCGCGCCGCCGACAAGCGAGCGGCGGTCCGGCGCCGGAGGCGGAAGTCGTTTCCGCCCCCGGTCTTCAGATGATCGAAGTTACTTGGTTGTCGGCTCGGTGCTGGCCGGCGAAGCCGCTGCCGCAGGGGCGCTGCTGTCAGTCGAAGACTCGGTCGTGGTCGTCGACTTCTTGTGATGATGGCGATGGCGATGCTTGGGGGCCGAGGCGGTCGTCGAGGACGAATCGGTCGCGGTGGTCGTCGAAGACGAGGTTTCCGCAGCCGCAGCCGGGCTAGCCATTGCCGCCGGCGACGCGTCGCCAGCCGGCATCGCATCGGCCGCAAAGACCGGTGCCGAGAGGGCGGTCGCGAAGAGGGCTGCGGTCAGAACTGATAGGGTGCGCTTCATAACGAGAATCTCCTTGAGTTGGGCGGCGTTGAGTTGGCCGCGGTGTCATTCGCGTATAGTGCGATACCCGTGCCATGAATGCCGACCCGAAATCTCAAGCAGAATACGCGCGTTTGCGGAATTGGATACACGCCCTATGACGTAAAGGGGCGATACCCTACCCCTTTGGCGTACATCGATACCGAACCTTGGCAGGATACGCCGCCTAGCTGACCGACCTTCGCTGATCCTTTAATTCACGGTAAAGCGCGAACAATTCCTTGAAAGCGAGCGTAACTACCTTTAGATTCGCGCCCGATTGCTCTCCCGCCAGCCGTGGCAGATGCTGCACCTCGACTTCCTTCACTTTTGCGCCGCGGCCGGCCAGTCGCGCCATCAATTCGGTCGAGATCATCGCGCCGTGCGCGCGCAGTTCGAGACCGTCGAGCAGTTCGCGCTTGAACAGCTTGAAGCCGCAATCGATATCCCTGATTGTGATTCCGAGCAGCGCGCGGACCAGCATCGTCCACGCCTTGCCATTGATTCGGCGCATCAGGGGGTCCGCGCGGCGCGCCCGATGGCCGGCGACGACATCGTAATCGGGCACGAACGGGAGCATGCGCTCGATATCAGCCGGGTCAAACTGCCCGTCGCCGTCGGAGAGCAGCACGTACGGTTGCGTGCTCGCCCTGATTCCGGACGTCACCGCGCCGCCGTAGCCGCGATTTACCGGATGATGGACCACTTTGACGCGGGGATTCTCTGCGGCCAGCCGATCGGCGATCTCGCCGGTGCGATCGCGACTGCCGTCATCGACGACGATCACCTCGTAATTGTCGGCGACGCGCGGCAATTCGGCGAGAAACGCGCTCACGATCCGCTCGACGTTGCCTTCCTCGTTATGCGAGGGCAGGAAGACGCTCAGCCCGGGCACGCGCACGGGTGATATCCCCTTTGCCTGGCTCATCGTGGCCGCGGATGGGCGCGCGGTATCGGCAACCGACTCCGGGTGCCTGATTTCGCCGCGCGATCGAGTGAATACCGGCTAGTCACCCATCTCGCGATAGCCGCCGCGGAAAAACAGCAATGGCTTGCCTTCGTGCGGAGTCTCGGCCTGCTGAATGTCGCCGAGATAGAGGGTGTGATCGCCTGCATCGACTTCCTGCGAGACCGCGCACTCGATATATGCGAGCGTGCCGTCGAGAATGGGCGCGCCGTTGGCCCCGATCCGGTAGCTGACGCCTTCGAACTTGTTGCCGCCACTGACGGAGAACTTGCGCGACAGCGCTTCCTGATCGGACGAGAGGATGTTCACGGTGAAGACCCTGGTTTCCGAGAAGCATGGGTAGCTCTCGGCCTTCTTGTCCACGCAAATCAGCAGGAGCGGCGGCACCAGGGAGACCGAGGTAAAGGCATTGGCGGTAAGGCCGTGCAGTTCGCCCGAGCTTCGCACCGACGTGATAATCGTGACGCCGGTGGCGAAATGGCCCATGATGCGCCGCAGTTCATTCTTCTCAATTGGCATCTAAAGTCTCCAACGAAGGCGGATGGTATCAGACGATTTTGCAGGAGGTCAAATTAGGGCAGGCAACATACTTGACTAATCCTCGGGCAGTTGTTACTCTCTAAACGTGAACGCGAAAACACCCACCACGCTTGTCAATGCCGTTCGATACTTCCGCGATCAGAAAGCCTGCATAGATTTCATGGTTGCCCTTCGCTGGCCCGATGGCGTGCGATGCCCGACGTGCGAAAATGAGACGGTCAGTTTCCTGGAGCATCAAGGGCGCTGGCAATGCAGTAAAAAACATCCGAAGCGCCAGTTCAGTACCAAGGTAGGAACTATCTTTGAAGACTCGCCAATCGGGTTAGATAAGTGGTTGCCCGCCGTATGGGAAATTGTGAATTGCAAGAACGGAATCAGTTCTTACAAAACGGCACGCGCTCTTAGCGTGACACAAAAAACCGCGTGGTTCATGAGTCTTCGCATCCGGCTCGCGATGCATACGGGATCGTTCGAGAAGATGGTCGACCATGCCGAACGCTACGTTGACGGCAACGTGCATACAAATAAGATCGAGAATTTCTGGAGTCTGCTCAAGCGCGGCGAGCAAGCATTTCGCTTCAACGAGCGGAAGGGCACGGATGCCGATCGATTCGCGAAAGCGATGCGTTCCGTAACCGGACGGCGGGTCACGTACAAGCAGTTGATCGGAGAAAGCGAAGCGCCGCCGCATAAATCACGACAGGTAGAGGCAAGCGTTTTGGTCGGCACCGTCCGGTATGATATGCGAAAAGAGTGAGGCGTGTGATCGAATCTCAGTCCGATGATACCGCTTTTAGGCGATTCGCCAAGACCATGCGCGCGTTGATTGCGGTTCCCAAGAGCGAACTAGATAACAAACTGGCGGAAAACAAAGCAGAAAAGAGAAGCCGTGGCAGAGGAAAAAAAGACACTCACGTTAGGTGATCAGGAAGTTTCCGTCACCGAACTCGAAATTGTGAAACGCTCAGGTGAAAGCGTCGCTGAATATCTGTTGGAAGATGAAAGCGTTATCCGGGTCGCAAACGCTGCGGCAATTGTGTACCGGATGAATGATTCATTCGATACCGACGGTAATCCTTTCTATTTAGTGAAAATCGGAACGAGCGTAACAACAGTCAAGGCTCCAAAGCAGAACAAAAAGTTTGCACGAAAAAACGATGGAAAGACCGGTTCATAACCCGCTTCAGGATACGCTGAATGAAGGTTTCGCACAGTTTGTCGCAGGGCAACAACAGCTTGTCGGATCGCTCAAGGCTCCCAATCCCGTCCTTGTCGTCACGCCCACCCGTACCTTGCACGGAGCACTCGATTCGTTTTATCTGAGTTTTGTGGAGTCAACCCGAATAGAGAATGATTTCTGCGGCTGGCTTGCTGATCAAGTCAAGGTACTTCATTCTCGGCAGTACAATCGTCTCGATTGGGATAATCTAGCCGAGGAACTTGAAGCAATGGGGGTCAGCCAGCGAAGCGAACTTAAGAGTCGGCTTCATACTCTGTTGCTTCATTTGCTTAAATGGCAGACGCAATCAAATGAACGGGAGCAGAGAGCCCGCAGTTGGATGCAAACGATTCGCGAACAACGACGCAAGATAACCGATTTGCTGAAGCTTTCGCCCTCCCTCAAACACTATCTACCCGATCTTCTGGCCGAGGCTTGGGAATGGGCTTGCGAAGACGCGCTTGACGACAGCCCTGGTCACAGTTTTCCTGCCACTTGCCCTTGGGCTTACGACTTATTTATGGCGCGCGATTTCTTGTCGCCCGACTTGCCCGTCACTTCATAAAAACTTTCCCGACCTGTCACGTCGCGATCAGTTTATCACGAAGGATTAGTCAAGTATATTATTGCCCAAATTAGCCTTGGGCCGGGCGCGATCGGCCGTCGGATCAATCCCAGCCGGTGCGGTCGCGCGCGATCACCTGCTTGCCGCCGATATAAACGTAGTCGAGTTCGAGCGACGTCAGGGGACGATCATTGTCGCCGATTCGCACGCCGACCGGCGCGGCGACAAAGATGGTGTGATCGCCCACGACGAATCGATCGACGACGCGGGCCTCGATCGATACCATCGCGAGCGCGAGCCACGGCACCTGCAGCGCCGGCGACAGTTCGTACGCGAACTCGTCGAGGTTGTCCTCGCGGCGCGCGCGCGCCGAATAGAAGTAATCCTCTAGCGAGCGGCCGCGGCGTCCCACTATATTGAGGCCGAACGCTGCGGTCCGCGAGATCGCGCCGTTGCTGAAATGGCGGTTATCCACGGCGGCGGTGAAGAGCGGCGGCTCGCCCGAGACCTGCGCGACCCACGACGACGACATCCCGTGGCATCGCGCGTTTTCGCGCACGGTCAGAACGTAGATGCCGGTGGTCAACGACGCAAACGCATCCGCGAAATTTTCGTCCATCGCAAAATGACTCCCCTGCGTCAGGTTTCCAGTTGCATGCAAGCATGCTGAAATTCCATCTTCAAATGAAATTTCAGCGTTCGACCCGCTTGGGAATTGATCTTCGCCTCAAGCGTTTCCACAATGTAAAGCGTCAGGGGTGCATGTGGCTTAGATGGGCCGGATCGTTCGAAGTATAATCGCCGCCAGCTTGATTGTCCTGATCGCGCCCGCGCCGGCGTCGTGGGCGGCGCGCCACGGCAGGAGATCGCATCGAGCAACTGCGACCGCGACGCGCACTGCGACCCGCACACCGACTGCCACCGCGACGCCGACCCCGACTGCGAGTCCGACGCCGACTTTAGTCGTCGCAGAGAACGCGATCACCGCCAGCGACGCCGAAAGCGCCGGTACGCTGCCGCCGATGCCGTACGATCCCACGGTAGTGCAGTACGTCGATCCTGGGATGCCGACGCCGGAACCGCCCAGCCTGGGCCCGACTCCGTCGCCGACGCCGACGCCAACGCCCGCAGCGAAAAAAGATCCAAAAATGGTGGCGCTGACGCCGGGGCAAATCGCTTACCGCGCAACTCGCGACGCGTCATACATCGATCCGATCAATTGGTCGGTCACCATCTGGAAGAAGCGCCATCAACTGATCGTCTATTACAAGGGACGGCTCTTCAAAACTTATCACGCGGTATTCGGACGCAGCTTCGATCCCGGCACCAAGCTCTGGGAGGGAGATCGGCGAACGCCCGAGGGCGTGTATGCGATAATCGAGAAGCATCAGAGCCGCCGCTGGCTGTGTTTCCTGAAGCTCAACTATCCCAACGAGATCGATCGGCGCCGCTACGAGCAACTGCGCGACGGTGGTATCGTGCCGGCGGAGGATGGCAGCCCGATTGGCGCGGGCGGCAGAATCGGGATTCACGGTACCGACAATCCCATCCTGAACAAGGGCAACGTGAACTGGACCACCGGATGCATTTCGGTCGAGAACCAGATTATCGTCGAACTAAACAAGCTGCTGCCGGTGGGCACGGTTGTGATAATCAAGCCCTGACCCGGTAATTCCGAACTCGACCGGAGCAAACCGCTCGCAGGAGGTTCACGTGGACAAGACCGCTGGCGAATACCGCTTTACCCGGCTCGAGAGCGTGATCTTCGGCGCCGGCAAAATTGAATCGCTGGGCCCGGAACTTACGCGCCGCGACGCCAAGCGCACGCTGATCGTCACCGGCAATACGCTCGGCCGTTCGAAGCTGCTGGACAAAGTGAAGATGGCCGCGGGGTCCGCGCTGGCCGGAGTTTTCAGCGGCGCCGTGCAGCACGTGCCGTCGCGCACGGTGGCGGAGTTGATCGCGGATGCGCGCCGGCTCGAAGCGGACTCGATGGTGAGTTTCGGTGGCGGCAGTCCGATCGATACGGTGAAGGCCGCGGCGATGGCATTGATGAAAGAAAATGGTGGCCGCGAGATTTTGCATATCGCCGTGCCAACCACGCTGTCAGCAGGCGAATTTACACCAGCGGGCGGCATCACCGACGAAGCGACGCGGGTCAAAGGCGGCGTCGCGGACCCGCGCCTGCAGGCGAAGGTCGTCATTCTCGATCCGGCGCTGACGGTCGAAACGCCAGCGTGGCTGTGGGCCTCGACCGGGATGCGCGCGCTCGATCACGCGGTCGAGGGTTCGTATTCGATTCGGCATCAGATGATCACCGACACGCTGGCCACGAAGGCAATCGCGTTGCTCGACGCGCATCTGCTGCCGTCGCTGCAGACCGCCGGCGACGAGGAGCTCGAGCATCGGCTGCAATGCCAGTTGGCCGCGTGGTTTTCGATTTTCGGCATGATGAACACGCGGGTCGGCATCTCGCACGCGCTCGGTCATCAGATTGGACCGTACTGGAACGTGCCGCACGGCGTAACGTCATGCATCACGCTGCCGCACGTGATGCGCTTCATGGCCGGCGTCGCGGCGGATCGCTTTGGTCCGATCGCCGACGGCTTCGGCGTCCGCTTCGATCGCCAAAGTCCGCGCTCGGCCGCGCTGGAATGCGCCGATCGCACCGCAAAATTTATCAAGAAATTCGAAGTGCCGACGCGGCTGCGCGACGTCGGCGTGCCGCGCGAGGAGATTTCGCGGATCGCGGACACCGTGCTGGAGGAAGTGAAACGCTCGAACACGGTCGGCGCGGAAGTCAGCCTCGAGCAAATCGTCGCGATTCTGGATTCGGCGTACTGAGTAGTCCGGCGCGCCTGATGATTTTTTTCCGCGGCAATTTTTGGCGGCCTTGCGGCACCGCTGCGATCCTGATCGCCACGATGCTCGCGGTGATGAACAATCGCGCCGCGGCGCAATCGCCGCAGCCCGCGGATCCTGCTTCGCTCTCGTCTTCAGCGCCGACTGCGTCTCCGCTTTCGCCAACCGCGACGCCAAAAGGTAACCCGACGGGCACGCCGTCGCGCGCGCCGAAATCCGCCGCGACCGCGAAGCAACAACAAAACGCCACGACTGTCTCGCCGACCGATCCGCAAACGGTGCTCTCGTACCTAAGCGATCTGATCAGTTGGTATCGGCATCTCGGCGTCGAAGCGGAACTGGTCGAGGAGCCATACGAAACGCTGTTCCTTGCGAACAGCCGCCAGATCGCGAACGAGGTGTTGAACCTCGGCTTCGAGTATGCGCGCGCGCAGGCGAATTACATCGCGCAAACCACGGGCAAGACCGGCGCGGGCAACGGCAGGATCGTCGATTCGACCGAAGCTGCGCGGCTGACTGATCTCAAGCAGAAAGCCGACGCCGCCGATGCGCAGGTCGCAGCGCTGCAGACGCGCATCAAGGGTTTGCAAACCCGGCTGAACGCGTCGCGGGGGAGACCGCGGACCGTAATCGCGTCGGAGATCGGCACGGCGCAGAGCGAACTGGATCTCGCGCAGGCGCGGGCCGACGCGGCGAAGGCGATCCTGCAATTCGAGAGCGGGACGATCATGCCGGCCGAGGGCAACGACCTCGCCACTCAGATCGACGAACTCGAGCATTCGATTCCCGACGCCGAGCGCAACGCGAAGCATCCTGTGACGGGCGCTCCCGCCGCCGCGTCCGCTGCCGCACCCGCCACGTTCGCCGCGATCGCGCCGCGGAGACCGCAGCCGACCGGGATCCTCAGCCTGGCGACCGATCTGCTGGCGCTGCAACGCAAGGATGACACGCTCGAGCAAACGGCGGCGCTCACGCGCCAGCTAATCAAGCGCGCGCAAGGCGTGCTCGATCCGGTGCTGGCCCTGCTCAGGGACATCGATCGGCAGGGCAATTCGCTGCCGCAGGGAACCGCAGTTGCCGACGCCCAGGCGCTGCGGGATCGCAAATTAACGCTGGCAGCGCTGCTCGAACAGCATCGGCTCGCGGTGGCGGTTTCGCTGCCGCTGAACAAGCAGATCGCCGTCCTCAATCTGCATCTGAAGAATATCGCGCGATGGCAGGCGACGATCGATCAGCGCTCCTCGACCGAACTGCGGAGCCTCGCACTCCGGCTGGGCGGCCTCGCGACCATCCTGATCGTGATTTTTTTGAGCGGTGCGCTGTGGCGCATCTTTACCGACAAGTACGTGCAGGATATCCGCCGGCGCGGACAAGTGATGGCGCTACGGCGCATCGTGATAAGCCTGGTGATAGTTCTGGTCCTGATCATCACGTTCTCGGACGAACTCGGCTCGTTTGCGACTGTCATGGGCTTTGCGGCAGCCGGAATCGCGGTAGCGCTGCAGAACGTGATCCTGTCGATCGCCGGCTATTTTTTCCTGATCGGACGCTTCGGAATCAAGGCGGGCGATCGTGTTCAGATTGGCGGCGTGACCGGCGACGTGATCGAAATCGGACTCGTCAAGCTATCGCTGCTGGAACTCGCCGGCACCGGAATCTATCGACAGCCGACCGGGCGCGTGGTGGTCTTCTCGAACGCGATCGTATTTCAGCCGAGCGGCAACTTCTTCAAGCAGGCGCCCGGCACCAGCTTCATCTGGAATGAAGTCCGGCTCACGCTGGCGCCTGATTGTGATTATCGATTGGCGGAGAAGCGGCTGCTCGACGCGGTTGACGAAGTGTTCAGCCGCTATCGTGACCGGGTGCAGAGCGATTACCGGCATCTCGAGCGCGACCTCAACCTGCTGCTCGATACGCCCAAGCCGCAGAGTAGGCTGAGCCTCAGCCAGAGCGGCCTCGAGGTGATAATTCGCTATCCTTGCGAGGCGCATGCCGCGCCGCAGATCGCCGACGAAGTTTCGCGCCGCGTGCTCGACGCGATCAATCGCGAGCCGAGCCTAAGGCTTGCGATGCAGGGAATCGCGAACATCCAGGCGCAGGAGCCGCCGCCGCCGCCATCGCCGGGCGACGGTACCGTGATCCAAAAGTAGATTGAGGGACTCGCGCGCTCGAGGGGACGTTCTTTAGGGCGTGGTGCCCGCGACGTTATCGACGATGTCGGCGAGTTCGGGAATCCGATAGCGTTCGCCGTTGTAGGCCTTGTACATCAGGATGACCCAGAAAACCGCAAAGCCAGCATCGACCAGGCCCGAGATGAATCCGAGCAGTGAGGCAATCGGACGGGGCATCACTGCGATAAAAACCGCGAAGACGATGTGGGCGGCGAACCACGCGATCGTAAACGCGATCGATTGGCGCGCGTGGAAGCGAATGAAGTCGTCCTGGCTGTACGGTTCGACGAACAGAAAAATCACCCCGGTGACGAAAAATCCGAGGTACGCGAGCGCTGCGATCGGTTGGTTGCGGGCTCTGGCGGCGTCGCCGTTCATTGCGAATCCCTCCGTCACTTCGGATCCGGAATCAAGATCGACTCGTGAGCCATAAGGTGTAACCGAACGAGCGAGTGGATCGCAATGCGCGGCGGTGCAGCCGGGAGCCTGCGGCGATCGCGGCGAAATTCGGCTAGTGCTTTTCCGCGCGCTCCAGGCGATCGAGCGCCGCGGTGGCGTTGCGCGACGCTTCGAGAACCTCCAGTTGCGCGCGCACGCGAGTCGCGAGCTGCTTGCGGAAAACCGGCTTGGCGAGGAAGTCGCTCACGCCGAGGCGCATGCCCTCCTCGCGCGCGTCAAGGTCGTCGCGGGCGGTGATCATGATGATCGGGATTTCGGCGGTGATCGGATCGTTTTTCAGCGCGCGGACAACTTCGAAGCCGTCCATCTCGGGCATCATCAGGTCGAGCAGAATGACATCGACTTCGTTCTCGTGAACCAATTTGAGACATTGTGCGCCAGAGTTGGTCTCAATTGGAAGAAAGCCTTCGCGCTGAAGATGCCGCGAAAGAATAGCGACCGTGTCCTGGTCGTCATCCACCACCATGATTTGGGGCAGCCTGATTGAATCGCTCATACTATACCTGGCGTGAGTCTTTCTGGTTATCGTCCGCGGCGATTGCGATCACGCCGCATCGTCTGAGCTTGGCGGAAAACGTGGTCCGCTTGAGTCCCAGCAGCCGCGCCGCCGCCTGCTTGTTGCCGCCGGCCTGCTTGAGCGCGTCGTTGATCAACCTTCCTTCCAAGTCCCGTACCAATTGGTTCAGGTCGAGGCCGTCTTCCCCGAGTGATTCCGGGATTTGCGGAACCACCGGACGCGTGACTGCGACCACATTCTCGGGCAGGTTTGAAATATCGATTACGGAGCCGTCGCACAGGATCGCCATCCGCTCGATCAGGTTTTCCAGCTCGCGGATGTTGCCGGGCCAATCGTAGGACCACATCGCCACCATCGCTTCGCGGCTCACCTGGATATCGCGGTCCGGATTGCGCGCGCGGATTCGCTCGAGGAAGTGCGTTACCAGCAGCGGGATATCCGAGCGGCGCTCGCGGAGCGGCGGAATCATGATCGGAATCACCTGCAATCGATAAAACAGGTCCGCGCGAAACACGCCTCTCTGCACCGCTTTTGGCAAATCGACGTTGCTGGCCGCGATTACGCGCACGTCGATATGGCTCGCCCGATCGGAGCCGACCGGCCGCACCACGCCGTCCTCGATCACGCGCAGCAGTTTGGCTTGTAGCACATACGGCATTTCGCTGATCTCGTCGAGAAAGATCGTTCCGCGATCGGCACTCGCAAGCAGGCCGCCGCGCGGCGCCGCGGCGCCGGTGAAAGCTCCGCGCTCATGCCCGAACATTTCGGATTCCAGCAGTTCAGTTGGAATCGCGGCGCAGTTCACCGCCACGAATGGCTGGCGGCATCGCGGCGACAGCGCATGGATGGTATGCGCAACGACTTCTTTGCCGGTGCCGCTCTCGCCTGTGATCAGCACCGTTGCTTCGCTGGTCGCCACGCGTTCGACCAGTTTGCGCAGCTTGGCGATCGCGGGATGCTGCCCGATCATGGCGCGCTCGAACGGCGGAGGATTTTCGCTGGGAGCCAGTTTTGATTCGAGAGCCACAGATTTTCCGGCGGAGTGTTCCACCGCCATCTAAACTTCGGGGTAGCGAATAATCGCACTTCCATCGCGATGTGTACAGATGAACACTCGGAGTGGACAGCATAGCCTAGCAATGCTCGCGATAACCTTTGCTTGCTGAATTTCGACTCGACCAGCGTGAGCGCAGCGGCGCAGAGAGGCGGGTTATCTTTCCTGCGGCGGGATTTCGCTCCGATAAATCGCCGACTGGCCGGGGCCCTCGGCCACCGAAATCTCGATGACGGTGACGTCCGTGAGGGCGTCGCGCGCTTTCAGCGCGTTGGTGAGCTGATTCCAGATGTAGCGCGCGAGTTCCTCGGCGGAGCTATGAACGATCGGCACGAGGCAAACGTCGCTGGCCGGGAAAACGAACTCCTCGTTTTCGTAACGGACGCTGATGCGTCCGTCGGCGGGACCATCGATCGTCAGGCAATCGCTATCAGCGGGGATGATCGTATGCTCGTCGAGGCGATCGACGATTTCCTTGGTCAATTTTTTGATCAACCCGAAATCGATCACGTAGCCTGTGTTCGCAAGTCCGCCCTCGACGTAAACGCCGACCTGGTAGTTGTGCCCGTGCAGCGGTTCGCGGAAGCCCGCGTACGCGATGAAATGCGCGGCAGAAAATTTGAGGTTTTCCTTCGCGACGTGCACTGAAAATTTCGCCGTCATCGCTATTCAACTATATGACGCCCGCGAGCTTGAGAAGCGCCGACATGCTCGGATGCGCGCTCGCCGGGAAGCGCGCGCCGTAGCGCGCGATGTCGAGCGAAGTCGCCCGGATGAAGCGATCGCGCTCGCTTGCATGATGAAGCGAAATCCACTCGGCGAGTTCGGCGGCGCATCGCGCGTCGCCGGCGATGCTCTCCGCAAGGTCGTGAATCGCGACGCCGTGCAGGCCGCCGAGCAGGCATTCGGCGAAATATCCGATCTGGCCGGCGCGATCGAAGCCGGGCAATTCAAGTTGCAGCGCGTCCTCGAGCGAGAGCAGCCGATGCATCGCAAATTCTTCGCGCCGCGAGCGAATCGCGGGATCTCCGCTGCCATCGACACCCGATGCGATCGCGATGATCGCGACGCGGCCGTCGTCGATTTCCACGGGATGGAAAACGTAGCCGGGCGAAGTGTAATCGAGCAGGCTCCGGAGCGCGCGCCGATAGCCGAGCAGATCGAAGCGGGTCGCGCGCGCAATCGCGAGCAGATACTCGCCGAGTGGCTGGCCGGCGCGGTCCGCAATCGCGATCAGGCGCTCGAAAGCCTCGGGCGAATATTCCTCGCGGCGCGCAATCATCGGCGCGGATTCGCGATCGAAGGTGAGCAGCAATCCGCCGATACCACTATTGCCGCCGGCGATCGACGCCCATATCGGCGCCGCGCGATCGATCGGCTCGATATCCATCGCGAGATAACTGCCGTGGCTCGACGGCTTGGCGAGCCCGCGCCGCGCGTTGTGAATCGAGACCGGCTCGGCGTCGAGTGCGATCAGACGGCTGTTGCCGGCGCGCCGCTCACCCAGCAGGCCATAGCCGCTCAGCAGCGACCCGTATCCGATAACCAGCAGCCTACGATTCGATTCTTCCGCCACCGCGATTAGATGCGAGCGCTCCGCCTGAATTTATTACTGGATGTCTTCGGCGGCCGGATAATATTTTCCTTCGCCCAGCGAATCGACGGCAGCCCAGAACTCGGGCCCGCCCGCTTTCATCGGATCCTCGAGCGCCCACGCCTGGCGCTTGTAATTCCAGCTCTCGGGACAAAGCCGCTTCGCTTCCTCGAAATATTTCTTCGCCGCGTCGGCGTGCCCTTGTTCGAACAGGTACTCGCCGAGCCGAAAATTTGCCGCCGCGCGAACGTGCGAATCGTCCGGCGTATGCATCCGGCGCAGAACCTCGTCCTCGCTGAGCGCAAAGCGGCTGGCCGATCCGTTGGCGACCCAGTCGCGGAGCGCATCGAGATACGCCTTGCGCTTGTTCTGCAACTCGTTCATCGCTTCGGTCGGTATCGAAAAATTGGTGCGATCCATCTTGCGGAACGCGTCGGTCACGCCGGCCGGCTCGCTCGGGCGAACGATCTTTCCGCGCTCGTCGATCCACACCGCGGTCGGCACGTTGACCATGTCGTAAAGTTCGGCGACGACGTGACGCCGATCGATCAAGCTCGGATAAGTGGGGTTCGCGGCCTTGATCCACGGCTCGGCGGCCGCATTGCCGCCGCTGTCGAACGCAATCGCGATTGGCACAAATCCTTTGGGTCCGAGTTCTTCGTAAAGGGCCTGCCAGACCGGCAGGTCAAAGCGGCATCCTCACCATGAGGCCCATGAAACGACCAGCACCTTCTTGCCGCGATAATCCGCCAGCGAATGCAGGTTGCCGTCGAGATCGGGCAGCGTGAAATTCGGGCCTTCGAGCGAAGTCAGACTGCGCTTGCGATCCGACGCGGCCTCGCCGACGCACCACACCTGATGCTCCGTGTCGGCGACCACGGGCCGTCCGAGCAGGCCCGCGAGCGCAACCAGGTTGTATCGATCGCCTGCGACGACGCCGTCTTTCAGCGACGCGGGCACCGGGATGCATACGTCGCCGCGGCAAAAGCCCTCGGGGCGATGCGTCCAGCCGGCGATTCGCTCGAGATCGGCGGCCTTCAGCCACAGTGCGGAACCTTTTTCCTGGGCGTCCACCCCGTGGATGACTTGCTCGCCATAGATGATGTCGATCGCCATTGCGGTTGCCTCGGTTTGGATTTCACCACAACTAAGCGCCGACACCAAACCGAATCAAATCCAGAGAATTGCACCTCTCACAGGGCATCCGGTGCTGCGAGCGAGCGCCCGCATGTACAAATCGATCTGCGCGCGATACTCGTCGAGGCGGCCGCCGAGGCCGGCGTCGGTTTTGAAATCGACGACAGTCCACGAGACGGCGCCCGCGATTTTTTCCGCAAACACGAGGTCGGCGATTCCTTCGACCGCGGCGCCGTCGTCGAGCGTGAGCATCAGCGGGCATTCGCGCATCGCAGTTTGCGCGACTCGCGCGCGGCGCATCAGCGAAGAATCGAGCGCTGCTACCACCGCGATCGCGGCGGCGGCGACATCGTTTTCCGGCGCGCCGAGGATTCGCCCCGCGCCGGCCGCGATACGCGCAACCTGCGCCGCGTCGGCGTCGAACGGCGTGCGGAGCATCGCGAGATGCACCAGCGTGCCAAACTCTTTGCCGTGCGGGCGTCCCGCTTCGCGCGCGATGCGCTCGATCGCGATCGCGTCGGCATATTTTTGCGCAGCGTCGGGCGCCGCGATCGCAAGTTCGGTTGCGGTGCTCACCTTCAGCGACGGCATCGCGCCAGCCGCGAGCATCGCCGCTCGATTCGCGCGCCAAGCCTCGTAGGCTTGCTTGCCTTGTTCCGAAACGAGCTTTTTTTCATCGACTTGCAGCAGCTTGTTTTGCCTGAGGCCCATCTGCTCTTCGACTTGCAACTCGAGGCGCGACGGATCCCACCAGACCACGTTGTGTTCGCCGTCGTGCGCGCGATGCAATCCCGGCATCACCGATTTATTTCGTAGTGGCGCTCGCGCCGGACGCGTCAGCACGCTGTCATCGCCAAACTCGGGGCATCCCGCGTGCTTCGGCATCAGCGGAGGACGCCGATTTTGCGTCGCGGGATATATCACTGGATCGAGGCGATCGAGCCATCCGTCGCGTTCGTTGGGCCGCGGCGTCTGCGCGAACGGATCGACGTCGCCGACCGTCGGCACGACGATCAAATCGCGCGCACGAGTCGTCGCGACGTAGAGCAAGCGCTCAGCTTCCCGCTTGTCGCGTTCGAGTTCCTCGGCATTGTGATCGAGCAATTCGCGCGGAGCACAGCCGGCCAACTCCATCGCACAGAGCCGGCTCGCGGGCTCTGCGTAGCGCGACGCCTCGGCGCGAGTTTCGTTGCAGGTCGGATCGGCGAGAATGACGATCGGAAATTCGAGGCCCTTCGCGCGATGCACCGTCATGATGCGCACGCCTTCGGTGCCTTCCTCGACGATCGGCGTCTCGCTCGCCTCGTCGCGATCGGCGCGCGCTTCGAGTTCATCCACGAAGCCGCGAAACGAGGTCGCGCCGCTGCGCGCCTCGTAGCGCCGCGCCTGATCCATGATGCGCATGACGTTGGCGAGAGCCTGCTCGCCGGTCGGCCAGATCGCGATTCCGGCGTGTGCGCGCGTTTTCGCGAGCACCATCGCGAGCGTCTCAGCAATCGGACGGCGATTGCGCCCGCGATGCAGATCCCTGATCACGTCGAGCGCGTCTTTGACTTCCTTGAGATGCGGCGCCAAGCCGTCCGGAATTTTTCGGAACGGATGCAAGCTGCCGATCGTCTCGCGGAACTCGAGCAGCGCGGCGTCGGAAAGCGCGAACAGCGGCCCGTGCAACGATGCGAACACCAGCAGCTCGTCGTCGGGACGCTCGATCGCGCCGAGCACGTTGCGAATCGCGACGACTTCCTCGCGCTCGTTGAACGAACCGCCCTTGACCAGCACGTGCGGCAGATGCCGCGCTTCGAGTTCGCGCAAGTACGCGCGGGTGATGTCCTGGCCGAAGGAATTCATGCGGCGGAACAGCACGCAGATGTGGCGCGGACGAATCGCAACCGGCGTGTCGGGCGCCTCGCGCTCGGTGACTCGCCATCCGCTTTTATCGACCAGCCACTTTATGAAGGCAGCGATTGCCTTCGGAATCGATTCGTCGATTTTCCAATTGAAGACGCGACCGTAATCGCCATACGGCTCCGGAACCGGCAGCGCGACAATCGCCGGCTGGCCTTCGATCTGCTGACGATACTGCATCAACGGCGCGTATTGCGGCTGCGAGCGCGATTCCTGATTCATCAACGGAGCGAAGGCGGCGTTGGCCATATGCTGCAATTCCGGATTGGCGCGAAAGCTGACGGTCAAATGCTCGAGCGCGGCGCCGTGCAACAGCAGCATCTGCTTCACACCCTGATAGAGCGCTACGTCGGCGCGGCGAAATCGATAGATCGATTGCTTGGGATCGCCCACGATAAAGAGCCGCCCCGGATGCGGTCGCACGCGGCGCCAATCCGACTCGGCCGGATCGGAAGCTGAAAGCAGGATCAGGATCTCCGCTTGCAGCGGATCGGTGTCCTGGAATTCATCGACAAAAATGTGCGTGAAGCGCTTTTGCAAAGTCGCGCGCACCGCGGCGTTGTCGCGCACGAGATCGCGCGCTTTCAGCAGCAAGTCGAGAAAGTCGAGGCGGCCCGCGCGGCTTTTCAACTCTTCGTAATAGCCCACGACCGGCCACAGTTCGTCGCGCAAAAGAGGAGCGAGATTAGCGCCCGCGGTCTCGCGAAATTTCTTGAGCCGCTCCCGCAGCGCCTCGCGACGGCGGAAAACCTCGCCCCGTTCGACCTCGCCAAAGTCGCCGCCGAAGCCGCGCCAATCCCAATGCCGGCCGCGCGAATTGGATACCAGCACCGATTCGAGCGCGTCGTGATCGCGGCCGCGGACCGATTCAAGCCGAATCGCCTCGCTGACCGGTTTCGCGATGGCGCTTAGACTTTTACCCAGCCAATCGTCCGGACTGCTCTCATCGGCGAGTCTGCCGAACGCGAGAATTTCTTTTATCAGCGAATCGATCTCCGAATCGCGATCGAACGGCGACGGCTGCCACGGAGAATCGAAATCGCGCCATTGCAAAAGATCGTAGGCGGCGCGCCGCGCGATTTCGCGCGGCCCCGTGCGCTGCGAAAGATCGCGCCGCCGCAGCAGCCGGCGCATCCCCTCGCCCGGATTTTCGAGCACCATCTCGAACCACCGGTCGAACGCCGCGTCGAACATCTCGCTCGCGACATCCTCGGGCGCAACTTCGAACATCGGATCGACGCGCGCTTCCACCGGACGCTCGCGCAGCAGGTCGGCGCAGAATGAATGGATCGTGCCGATGCGCGCCTCTTCGAGTTGCTCGAGCGCCTTGTCGAGCCGCGCGCGAACTTCGACGTCGAGGGCCGCGCCATGCCGCGCCTGCTCGATCTCGGCGCGCAGCCTGAGCTTCAATTCGCCGGCCGCTTTTTCCGTGAACGTGACCGCGACGATTTGCGAGAGTTGGCCGCGCCCCGACTCGATCACCGACACGATTCGATTCACCAGCGCCGTGGTCTTGCCGGTGCCAGCCGCCGCTTCGATCACGAGCGTGGTATCGAGATCGTTGCGGATGCGATCGCGAACCTGCTGATCGGATGGAATCGCGCTCATGGCATCTCGCGGAGCCGCGTCAGCGCGTCGAGCCGCGGCTTCGGCTTTCTTGCGGAGCGGCGCTGCTCGTACGGCCCGCAGACGCGCTTGTAATCGCACCAGTCGCATTCGCGATCGCCGGGCGCCGCGGGCAGAAATCCGCGACTCAGCGCGTCGCCGAGAATCGCGACGAACTCGCGCGCCGATTTGCGCGCGCCGTCGTTGATCTCGACGCTTCGTTCCTGGTAGCCGCCGGTGGCAGTGCAGTAATAGAGCCGCCCCACCCCGATCGGCTCGTGCAAAACGTGCTCGGCCGCGAGCGCATAAAAGACCGGCTGCAACGTTTTACCGCCGCCGATCACGAAATGCTTGTCGGCGCGCACTTTGCCGGTCTTGTGATCGGTGACGCGGATTCGCCCGTCCGGGTCGCGCTCGATCAAATCGATCGAACCGCGCAGCGTCAGTCCGCCCTCGATTGCGACCGGATCCGGCGAACTGCGCGGGTCGGCCTGCGCGCGATCGTGAAGCCCGAAGCCAAGCTCGAACGCTTCCGGCGTCCAATGCTCCGGGTCGTCGGCCGCGCGCCGCAGCCATTCGCGCAAGTCGGCGCGGATTCCTTCGATACCGTCGTCCCACACGCGCTCGATCGCCGGCGCCAGCTTCTCGCGCCATCGCGCCGCGGCTTCCTCGATTCGCTCGTCGAGCAACCCCGACGCGTCGTCGAGATTGTCGCGCGTGACCGGCAGCGCATCCAGTTCGCGCAGCTCGCTCAATATCTCGTACTGCACTTCGGCGAAAATACTCCCGCGCGTCAGCGGTTCGAGCATCTCGATCGCGTCGGGCTCCTCGCGCGGCTCGAGACGATGAATCGCCTGGAGCAGAAATCGATACGGGCAGGCTGCGAAATGTTGCAGCGCGGTCGGCGAATAGGATCGCGCCGACAATTGATGACGTCCCAATGCGCTGAGCGACGACGGCTCGGGATCGACCAGCCCGTCGGCGAAGGTCCATCGCTTCAGCCATTTGCGCGCGCGCGATCGCAGAGCGCGGCCGAGATGATCGTTGGCGTCGAGCAAATAATTCGCAGTGCCAATCGTCGTTTCCGGGTCGGCGTCGACGAGCTTGTCGAGCACCGCGAGATCGAATTCGGCGTCGTCGATCGCGTCATCGGGATTTTCCGGCGCGGGCCATCCGAGCCGCGACGCACGCTCGGACGCAGCGCGCCGCGCGAGTTCGTCGAAGCCGGGCAACTGTCCTTCCGCGGCGCGCAGAATTTCAAGCGCGTAGAAAGATGGAACGCGCGGACGCCCCTGATCGAGATCGACGCGTGGGTACGAAAAAATCGCGCGCTCGCGCGCCGCGCCGGCGGCGATTCGAAGCGCCAGCCGCTCCGCGGAGGAACGGCGCTCGACCCGCGCGAGCATCGGGCTGAGCCGCGCGCGCATCGAGTCGGGCAGGAGCGGATCCTCGATCAGCTTGCGCGGAAAAACCCGCTCGGCGAGCCCGGGCGCGATCACGACGTCGAACGCCATGCCCTTCGCGCGCCACGGTGAAGCGACGAACACCGCGCCGTGGCGGCGTTTTCTGCGCGGAGTCTCGAGCCGGCCGAGGCGCACGCCGAGCACCATCCGCACTTCGTCGAGGCCGATCGGACCGACCGGCGCCATCGGCTCGAGCTCGCCGAGCGCCGCGAGCACCGGCTCGGCATCGCGAATCGCGAGCGCGACCAAATCGCGCAGATACTGAAGCCACTCTCCCCACGTCGTGGAAATCGGACGCGCGCCGAGCCGATTCAGAATCGGCATCGCGACCTTGGTCAAGTGATCGAGATCGAGAATCCGCCGTTCGAGTCCCGCCACGTGCGTATCGTCGTCCTCATATTCGGCGCGCCGCGCGAGGAGCTCATTGCGCAGTCCGCCGAGCCGCCGTTCCCAGCGCTCGGCGCTGCCAATTACCGCCGCATCGACGATCAACCGCTCCCATCGCCACGGCGCGCGCACGGTTCCTGCGACCACCGGAATCGGATCTGAACTCTCCGGCTCCGACTCGGGCTGATCGTTCTCGATTTCCAAATCGTCGGCCAGCGGAGCCGGCGCCAGTTCGCTGTCGGGACTCGCGATCGTTGAGTTGCTCGGTGACGCATCGGCGTCGGGCACTTGCGCGAGCGAAAGATATTCGGCAAAGCGGCTGGCGGAAAGATCCTCCGACGCGCAACTGAGCAGCGCCAGCAGCGCACGCCCGCCGGGCTCGGGACGACGCGTGCCGCGCGCGAAGTACGCGGGAATTTCGGCGCGCGCGAGTGCCTCCTGCAAGTATGGAGCGTAGCGCACCGGCTCATGGAGCAGTACCGCGATTCGATCGAAGCGCACGCCGCGCCGCGCTTCCGCGCAGATACGCCGCGCGATTTCGACGCACTCATGCATCTCGCCCGCCGCGGAAATCATCGCGACGGTGTCATCGACGTCGCGCTCCGGCACAGGACTGTCGCCAAACAGATGCGATTGCAGGCGAGCGAGCGAGGTCGCACCGCCGTCGTCGGAAGACTTCGTTGCGACCGTCTTCGCCGCCGTGCCGAGCGCCTGCTCGAGCAGAGAAATCACGTGCGTATCGCCCGTCGGCGCCGTCGCGAGGATCGAGGGCGATCGCGCCGCCAGCGCGGCCAGCAGATCGCGCTCGAGCGCGCCGTCGATCGACGGATCGAGCAGCAGCATCGGAAGGCCGGCGAATCGCGGGATTAAATCCGCGCGCACCGCATCGGCCGCGATTTGCAGCATCGCGGCCCGATCGATCAGCTTCGCGGCGGCCAGCTCCGCGTCGAATCGCTCGAGCATCGCGGCCAAGGATTCGCCCGCCGAATCGAGCGCGCGCAATTGCTCGGCCGTGACGTTGTTCAGCCGAAGCTCCGCGAGCGTGCGCGCCAGCGCCCGGGGAAATCCTGGACGTTCGAGCACCGGCTCGAAATACGAATCCGCCTTCGACGACGCCAGCCGAAATACCGCGCGCGTCGCGACCGCTTCCGCCGCAAGACCGTCGGCGGGTGCGAGTCCGGCCTCCGCCATCCGATCGGCGGCGAGCAATCCGACCAGTCGATTGAGGGTCAGGCGATGCACCCCGAGCATCGAGCCGTGCGCGATCGCAAAATCGCGCACCAGGTCGTCGGCAGCCTCCGGCACCGACGCGATAACCAGCACCTCGCTCGCCCTGGGCTGCAATTCGAGCCACGCCCGCGCTGCGGCAATCCGCTCCGACGCGCGCGGGCTGACGACTATTTCAGATTTGTCCGGCATGAGCGGCGCGGCGTTCGATGCGCCTTCACATCATGCTCCGCACCGTCGCACCGCTCTGCAAGAGGGTGCAATCGCGCCTTTCAACAGTGCGACAACGGTTGTCGCGGGACGGCTACTGAACGAGATAGACCGGATCGCCGACGCGAACTTTGCCGCCAGCGCCGATCGACGCGAACACGCCGACGTTCGCTTTATGATGATACGCAGCGGTGCGCAGAATCGCGTAGTCGCGCCCCAAATCTTCCTGCGGATGAGTCGTCATCACGCAGCGCAGCGCCGGTTGCATCGCGACGATTTTCAAACCCGCGCCGACTTCGAGCGTGCCGCCAATCCAGTCATCTTCGATAAACGCATCATCGCGCGCGCCCGTCTCGACCAGGATCGTCGGACGAAAACGGCGCGGATCGAAGTTCGACCCGGCGGTTAGCTTCGACAGATGGCGCAGCGTGCCGGTCGCGATCACGTGCATCACGTTGGTATCGAAAAAGCTCGCCTGCTCGAGTTTGAAGTTGTCCGGCATCGCCTTCATGCCGGGAAAAATCTGGTCGAACGGCACATCGGCAAACACCGTGGCAGGATCGATTCCAGCGCGCTCATTGTGCGCCGTTTCGGCGCGTTCGAGCCTCATCTTGCGCCCGAGTGCGGTCGAAATCGCGTCGGCCGCATCGGCGTCCTCAGCATGGATCTTGCGCGAATCAGGCAGCGTGATCGTCACGGGATTTACGCGCCCCGCAACCGGTGGCGAGTCGTACGCCGCGCGGAATTCGAACAGCCCCGCGAATTTCTTGGCGCTCGCGATCTGCCCGGTCACGGCCTCGCGCAATGCGTACGCGCGATCGCCGATCGCGCCGCGCTCGCTGAACTCGAGTTCCGCCGGATGCTCCCCGAGCATCGATTTGACCGGATATCGCGCGAGCGCGCTCACCGTGCCGATTTGCCTTCGCGCCATTATTGCAACCTACTTCGACTGTCCATGGCGAGTCTCCTTGCGCGATTCTCCTTGATTCCAAGTCGAGTGTTACCGCACCCCCCCGCCTCACGGCAACCATCCGCAACCCGCGCCCGCGCCTGATCCAAATGTTTTTGAACTGGGACAGCTAAAACTATCGAAGAAGCAAAAGCAGACGACAGGCACGCGCGCGAGGCTAAAAGGGGTTCTCGGAAATGAACCTGGTCCGGGCTGCCTCGATTTCCTTTTTCGTGACATCTTCTTTTTCAGATTTGTGGTAAAGCAGGAGACCGACCAGTTCTGCTTCGGCTGTGCGCCACCAATAGATCAGTCGATAACCTCCAGATTTGCCGCGATTCTTATCCGGATCAGGAATCCTCTTCTTAAAGATCTGCCGGTTGTTGCCGGGGATGGGTGTACCTGCGAGAGGAATAGACGGATTGCTCGGATTAGCTCTAAATTCCGAGAGGATTTCGTTCCAGCTTTCTTTGAGCGCGGTTGAAGTCTTTGAACCTAATTTGGCGCGCTTCAAATCCCGCTCATAGGTGGGACCGAATCGGAGCCGGACGCGTACGCCCTGCACTGCGCTCTAGTTCGCGGCTTCGCGCTTGGCGCTTTCTAACAGTCCCTGAAACGCAGCACTACGACCGAGTGCAAGTGTCTCCTCAATGTCGCGAAGTTCATCCGACAGTTCGGCGATCCGCTGCGCGTATACTTTATGCCATCGCGGGAAATTGTTAGAGCGACCGAGCACCTCCGCCGACGCCTCAAGTTTCGTCGCGATCAAATTTGCCACTACGATCGCTTCGTCGATCTTTCCCGGCGATTGAGCTTCGTCAGGAGCGCGCAAGAAAGTGTACAAATCGTCGCGTACTTTTGTAATGAGTGCGATCAGCGTTTCGTCTAACTCGCGGATTCGACTCATCAATCTCCGCCGCGCCGCATCTTTAACAATAGGCGCCGTCTCAATTAATGACCGAACGCTGCCTAACCTTTCCGCTAAATCAGTGCTTATGGCTAAGGCTTCCATTGAAAACTATCTCCGCGCGGTCGAACAATGACGGTGTGGCCAAGTAGCAACTAAACGATTCAGCAATACCTCGATTGCTACCATGCTATTAGGTCTTACCGAACCTGTCTAACAAATCGAAAGTAACTAAAAGCGGCCGCTTCCGCATTTTGCGGTGTAGCGCGCGCGGGGCGCGCTTACTTCTTTTTCTCCCGCGGATGCGTCGCGTTGTAGTCGTGGATCGCTTTCAGGATCGCGCCCGTCGATTTCTCCATCAGTTCCTTCTTGTTGGCGCGCACTCGATTCGCCGAGTCGTCGATCGGCTTGATCAGCCCCTGGCATCGCGGCATCACGTATCGCGCCAGCAACTCGTAACTGCGGAGACTCTGTTCGCGCGTCACCCAGTCATGCGCGAAACACATCAAAGTGCCGAAACCGCCCGCATGCTTTTGCAGCTTTTCGATCGCGATCAGCGCGTCTTCAGGCGTTCCGAAAATGCCGCCGCCGTATTCCGACATCCGCTGCGCCGCCTTGTAGCCGTCCTCGATCGGCTTGGCGACCGGCGACCCGAGGATTCCCACGAGATACTCGTTCTGCCAGCTCTTCAAACCCTCGGCCACTTCGCGCAGCGCCTGCTCTTTCGAGTCCGACAGATGCACGTTGACGAGAATCCGCCAGTTGGCGCGGTCGATCACTTGGCCGTGTTCCTTGGCCGAGGTCTCGCCAAAACCCCACTGCGTCGGCAGCGCCTGCAAGCCTTCTTCCGAGTAAGTCGCGACCGAGAGCACGCCGACGCCGTACTTGCCCGCGGCTTTCATTCCCGACGGCGAGATCGTGGACGCGACCGCGACCGGGATCTTGTCCTGCAGCGGACGAATCTGCAGCGCCGCATCGTTCAGCTCGAACCACGAGCCTTTGTAGCTGAACGGCTCGCGCTCGTGGAGGAGGCGGATAACCACGCCGAGGCCTTCGTCCATCTTGTCGCGCTGCGTCATCGGATCGATTCCGAGCATCACCGCGTCCGACGGCAGCGCGCCCGGCCCGACGCCGAGCATCGCGCGCCCGTGGCTCAAGTGATCGAGCATCGCGATTCGCTGCGCAATATTAAACGGATGATGATACGGCACCGAGATGACGCCCGTCCCAAGTTTGATTCGCTTGGTGCGCTCCGCCGCCGCCACCAGGAACATCTCGGGCGAGCCGATCGTCTCCCATCCGGCCGAATGATGCTCGCCGACCCAGAATTCGTCATAGAGCAAATCGTCGAGATGCTTCACGAGTTCGAGATCGCGCTGAAGCTGGAGCGTCGGATGCTCCCCGATTGGATGATGCGGTGCGAGAAACACGCCGAAACCTAAACGCTGGTTCATGTCAGGACTCCTTCGAGCGGCGCTATCGCAGCCGCGAGTTGATTATCGCAGCGCCGCGGTATGCGCCGAATCCAGGTACTCGTCGAGCCGCGTGATTCGTCCGTTCTCGACTTCGCAGATGATGCACGCGGGCAGCGAAAATTCCTTGCCCGAGCTTTTCAGCTTGCCGCGCATCACGTGCTGCTGCACGAATCCGGTCGGCGTCGGCTGGCGGCGGACTTCCGTGTACGCGACTTCGTTGATATTCGCGACCACCCATCCGAGCACGGCGAGATTCTGCTCGACGGTCTGCGTCAGCCCGTCGTTGTTGTGCCAGATTTTCGCATTCGGCGCGTAAACGCTGCTGCGGATTGCGGCGAGGTCGCCGTGCTCGATCGATTTGAACAGCCGGTCCGCGACCGCGAGCGATTCCTGCGCGTTGGTTTTTGCTTCCATAGTAACTTTTGAGTACGACTTCCCCGCCGAACTATCAACCCGATCCAACCGAGTCGCGATTCTACATGCTGGTCGCCGACGCCGGCGTCGAAGTCGCGCTCGGCGTAAGAGTATTCGCCGCGCTCGCCGGTGGCGATTCAGCCGCCGCACCGGACGCGGAAGGCGCCGCAGTCGTCGGCGCTGGAGTCGGCACAGAGACCGTCGGGATCGGGCCCGCGGTGGTGGGCGCGGCAGCGGGAGTGGCGCTCGGACTCGCCGATTCGTTGGGCACCGGCACGCCGGCCATCAATGCGGTCCCCGCGCCGTAATCGTACACCAGCACCCCGCCAAGATGAGCCGAGTATCCGAGTACGACCACGGCCACCAGCGCGACGATCAGATAAATCATTCGCGAGCCCGCCATGAAGCCGAGCGTCTCGATCATCAAGCGCCAGAGCGCGAGCACGCCGAATGCGATCGCGAGATATTCGCCGAGTTCCGCGTGCCGCTTGAGAACTTCCTTCGCCGGCGCGCCGAGCGCGTTCCAGATGCGGTCGGCCTCCATGTCGCCCGTGAAGAACGATCCGCCCGCTGCCAGCGCGCCGAGAATCATCAGCGTGACTGCCGAATACCGCAGCCAGAGCCGCGTCGATGCCATGCTCGCGATCAAATCGAGCAGCACCGCGACCATCAGCAGGCTCACCGAGAAATGGTCGACCACAGGATGCAGTTGCATTGCGGATAAGTAGTGTTCGAAGGCTTCCATTTATGCTCCTTGCCCTACGCGGATATGATTGCGCGCGTCATCGAAAAATTCTCCGCGCGTTCGAAACCAAATTCTCGGCGAGCAGTAAATCACGAACAGATGGTTTCGCGCGAGTCAGCGCGGTCCTCGCTCAGTGACGCTTGACGTACCTGATCGTGGCGCGATCAACTTTTCAAAAAACGGCACTTGACAAATTATCGGATATCGAGGTATTTAACCATATAGTTATTTAACTGGAAGGTTCAGCAAGCTTCAAAGGTCTCCACCAGCTATGTCATCCGATCAGCTCAGCGCCACTTTTGCCTCTCTCGCCGATCCCACCCGGCGCGCGATCCTGGCCCGCCTCGCCCTCGGCGAAGCGTCGGTTACCGAGCTGGCTGAGCCGTTCCGGATGAGCCTGCCTGCGGTCTCAAAGCATCTGAAGGTGCTCGAGCACGCCGGCCTGATCGCGCGCGGACGCGACGCGCAGTGGCGCCCATGCCGGTTGAAGGCCGCGCCGCTCAAGGACGCAGTCGATTGGCTCGAGCAGTACCGCCGCTTCTGGGACGAGAGCTTCGATCGCCTTGAGGACTATCTGCGCGAGCTGCAGAAGAACGACGCCAAGGAGAAGAAAAATGGACGCAAGAAATAGCGCCGTCGCCGATAAAAGGAGAGGTAGCATGGAAGCACAAAGTAACCTCGCGACAGAACCCGCGGGTCGAATACTCGTCATCACGCGCACCTTCGACGCGCCGCGCAGCCTCGTCTTCAAGGCATGGACCGAGCGCGAGCATCTGGTTCAATGGTTCGGTCCGCGCGACTTCAAGGTGATCTCGTGCGAGATGGATGTCCGCACCGGCGGCATCCTTCGCGTCCATTCGCGCTCGCCCCAGGGAAGCGACCACTACCTGCAAGGCGTTTATCGCGAGATTGTTCCGCCGCGGCGTCTCGTCAGCACCTATGCGTGGTCGGACGCTCAGTGGAAGCCGACCCGTCCTGAAACCCTGCTGACACTTACCTTCGAAGAGGAGCAGGGTAGTAAGACCAGACTTACTCTGCACCAGGGCATCTTTGAGTCGATTACGGCTCGCGATCTACATCGCGGCGGCTGGAGCGAATCCCTGGATCTGCTAGCAGCTCATATCATGAAGGCTCGCTAGGTTCACCGTCATCACGCGGAGGCACTATCATGCTAAGTCGCGAACGAAGAGTTCATCAAGGTATGGGCTTCGACCTATGGACCGGACAGCGCTCGTGGTTCTGGAAGCTGGCCGACCGCGGCGCGATTGGCGCAGCACTCAGCCATCCGCAAGCTGTTCGCGAGGCCTGCAGGGCGATCGATGAGTTGCTTGAGTGCGATTCCGGCTTCGATCCCGCCGGCGCCACTTCGGCCTACCACGAGCGATGGCACAGCGCGCTGGATCGCCTGGCCCGGTACGTCGCGGCAGCATAGCTGGCTAACTAAGGAGCGGCGCGCATGAGAGGTTGTTGCTATGAGCCTGCCGCGGCCGAGCCGGTGCGCGTGCCACTCGCGCGCCGATCGCACGATGCTCGTGATTGTGTCCGCCGCTTCGCTATTGTACGCGGTAGCGGGACCTCTGCGCCGCCTCATCCAAGCACTCCCATGAGAAGGAGCTGAACCCATGGAAAATCACCTCGAGTACTATAAGAACCACGCGCCGATGACCGATCCCGGCGGGTATTCATCTGTTGTGTGCGACCTCCCGCGCGACATCGGGAAGCTGTGTGAGATCATCCAGGGCTTTGTGATTCATCGCGATATGGCGCCGTTCGCCTACGACGTGAGGTTCTCCGAGGAGCGGCGCAACGACGCGAACATCCGTCCGCTCGAAGCCATCCTGCGCCGCACTTTCGAGCTCGACGATCGTCCGATCACTGTCGCGCGCGAAAAGGAAAAGCGCTTCGCCGGCGTGTGCCGCCACTTCACGCTGATGCTATGCGGAATTCTGCGCGCGCAAGGCGTCCCGGCCCGCGCGCGATGCGGCTTCGGCGCGTACTTCAATCAGGGCAAGTTCGAGGATCATTGGGTGGGCGAGTACTGGAACGCTAGGCAGTCGCGCTGGATCCTGGTCGACGCGCAGCTCGACGTGGTTCAGAAAAAAATCTTCAAGCCCGACTTCGACCCCCTCGACGTGCCGCACGATCGATTCATCATCGCCGGCGACGCGTGGCAGACGTGCCGCTCCGGCCGCGCTGAAGCAAGTAACTTCGGCCTGTCGATGGTGCCCGGACTCAAAGGAATGTGGTTCATCGCCGGCAACGTGCTCCGCGATCTCGCGTCGCTCAATCGCGCCGAGATGCTGCCGTGGGACGCCTGGGGCCTGATGCCGAAGGACGACGCCAGCCTCGCCGACGAGAGCATGCCGGTGCTCGATCGCGCCGCCGCGCTGACGATCGCCGGCGACGACGCATTCGCGCAAGTCCGCGCGCTCTACGACGGCGACGATCGCTTGCGCGTGCCGCCGGTTGTTTTCAACGTGCTGCTCAACGCGGAGGAGAAAGTCTCGGTCTGAAGCGAGGGATGTAATCTGCAGGATTGGCGGCCATTCGCATTCAATCTAAGCATCAAGCAGTAACAGATGCGGCCGCACCGAACTTAATCGATACGGCCGCATTTTTTTTCCAGGGACGACGCGATAGCCGTTAGGCTACATCGCAAGCGCAATCAGTCCTGGTTGCCGTTCCCATTCCCATGACGTTTATCCTTGCCGTCGTGCCGATCCTGTTTGTTCTGTTCGTGCGCCTCGTGCTTGTTTTCCCGATTCTGTTCGCGGACGGCGCGCGCCGCCCGATGATCCTCTTGCCGCGCCGCTATCTGCTCTCGATGCTGGTTCGCCCGCTGAACCTTTCTGTCGTTCTTCTCTTGATGGCGCATGGCTTGCTGCTGATTCCGTTGACCGCGCGCCGCCTGCTGCTCCTGATAGCGCCGGTTCTGCAAGTCGCGAGCCGCCTGCTGCCGCAAGTCCTGACGATTACGCTGTTCCCGGGCCGCGAGCTGCCGCGTAGCCTGTCGATTCTGCTGGATACGGGTGGCCTGCAGCTGGCGGTTGCGATAGTTCTCCTCGCGCAGCGCCTGTTGCCGCTGACGCTGTTGGATCAGTGCATTCCGCTCGCGCACTGTCGCCTGATTGTTTTGCCAGTAGCGATGCTGCTCGATCCAATTGGGACGATTGCTCGATACCCATTTAGGATTCTGCTGGTACCACCATTTCCCATAGTGCCATTGATGCTGGTTGTCGTAAGCGCCATCCTGGTTCAGCCACTTAGGGTTGAGCGAGGCCCACTCTGAGTGGTTCTCATAAAATTCATCCGGCTGGTTGTCATGCCACCAGTATGCGTCGCGCCATTGGCGGTTCGTGTCGTAGGCGCCCCAACGATTCGGATTACGACCTGACGAATAACCAGAGTAACTACTCAGACTTCGCCAGACGTTAGGATGGTTCGCCAGGAAATCGCGTAGTTCAGGGTGGCTGCTAACGTAATTGCGATTGAATACCAGTTCGGGATTAGAACGGAGATCAGACGCGACCCTGGGATGGTTCGCGAGAAAGCTGCTGAAGCTATCGTTGTACAGACCGTAGCCCTGCGACTGTAGGCCGCGCCATAGGTCGGGATTCGACTGAAGGAAGCTGCGCAACCGCGGACGCTGGAGGCGCCACTCCGGATCATAGAGTCGGCCCGGATTAGACTCGAGCGCTAGCTGGTCGTCGCGATTATCCCGCAGGTACTGTTGAAAACTCTGACCTTGCGGCACACTGCTGCTGAACCACGGATAGTTGGCCGGAAAGCTTACGCTTTCATTGCTGGCGTATTGCTGAGGCTGATTGTTGTCGTATTGCGCAAATGCCGGCGTCGCGAAGGCTAGCGCCAAAACTGCCGCCGACCACGTGATTGTCTTCTTGACTTGCTTCTTCATCAAAATATTATCTCGTGCGCCCCTCGCGAACGACTATTCGCCGTACCGCTGACGGTTCTCGTTGTTTTGCATGCTGTTGCCGATTGCCATGCCAGTTCCTGCGCCGACGACTCCACCGATCGCTGCACCGGCAAGAGGCGCTCCTACCGCCGCGCCTACCAGTGCGCCGCCGCCGGCTCCAATTGCGCCGCCTGCGAGCGTCCCCTTCTCGCGCGTAGTCAACGGCTGACCGGAGCATCCCGCGATCGCAATCAGCGCGACACCGGCTATCGTCAATGTGACCAATCTGTTCCGAAATGGAGCGAGCCTGGAGTGACTCATTGAATCCCCGCACTCGAGCCTTCGAGAAATGAAAAAGTAGAAGATGGTCTAGCGGAGAGTGGTCAAAGGCGAGCGGAAGGCCACAGTCAGGCTGGATCAGGTGCGGACTCGAATCCTATGTCGATTCCGACTGGACACTAATCCATGCACGATCAGCGCCATATCAAGCGAATAGTAAAATATACTACTCATTGAGTATTTACCCTGAATATACAATGGATATTCGCTCTGAATAATAAAATCTAAATAATCAGGAATTGCAATATTTACATGGCAAGATCGGGTGGTTTAGCAGCTTTTACAGCCGCCGCCCAGGAGGATCATCCCGCGATCAGCGCCGCTCCGCTCAGGGTGGCGATAAATCTCAGACCTGCCGCATCGATTCGCGCATCCGCTGAATCAATGCCTGCGTGCTCGCGGTGTCGTTGAGCCGCGGAAATGGTTCCTCCGGTACAGCCACTTCAAGGAAGCGGCAGAGCGGCGCCCATCCTTCCCGCACGTCGAACACCAGCAGCCGCGCGGGATCGATCGTATCGCGCACCTCCTGATTGTGCCGCTGGAAGACCTCGATCGCGTGCGTCTTGTCCTCGAAGCGGTTGTCGAACGTGTCGGCGAGAATTGCCTTGCGCACCATTTCGTTCTGCAGCCGCATCTGTTCGGGCATGTTATCGGGCACTGGCCATTTCATCGGCTGGTAGATGGTATCGCTCATGCTCTTGTACCATGCTTTCGGATCGCGCACTGAGAGCAGCACCTTCGCGGCGGGATAATGCGCCGCCATCTCGCGCCACCATCGCGCCGCCGGCCAATCCACCGTCGCCTGAAAGTCGCGGAAGACCAGATCCCAATCCATCGATTGCCCGAATGCCAGCCGATGCCACATCGCGACATGCTCCGGCCGCGGAAATACTTCCATCATGTGATAGCAGGGACCGAAGCCGATTATTTCGAGCGCCTTCTTCAGCGAAAGCGTGCCGGTTCGACCAAATCCTGCGCCGACGACCTTCAATGCCATGTGCGAACTCCTGGTTCAGTGTTGCGCTCCGTTTACAACAGTTTGGCCATCTTGGCCATCGATGTCGAATAGAGAGGTTCCCGCCTCCCCGCTTCGAGTTCGCACCAGCCTATAGGAGCGCGAATCGGCAGTGAATCGCTTTAGTGCGGCGATACGGAAATCGTCGGCGTGGGACTCGCGACTGCCGCAGGCGACGGCGACGACTCGGGTGCAAGTATTACTGTCGCGGCCGGCGGTCCGCTTGGCCGCCGCACCACGAGTTCCAGGTCGCGGATCTGAACTTCGTTCCACACGCGCTGCGTGAACAGGTACTGGATCGCATCCATCGCGCGCATCTTGTCGTATGCCGGCGTCCACGATTCCTCGAATCCG
>NZ_JAUSKL010000070.1 GCF_030646925.1 Candidatus Binatus sp.
TTCGGCATCGAGCGCGCTCTTTCGCGGCGCAATCGCGCACGCTACATTTGACGATTCCCGGTGGCGACGTAGCTCAGTTGGTTAGAGCATGCGGCTCATATCCGCAGTGTCGTAGGTTCGACTCCTACCGTCGCCACCAACAATCTCCCGCTTCACGCCCAGTTCTTTTAATTTCCTCGCCAACTCGAGGCTGACAACTTGTTGTTCGAGGGGCGTTGATTCGGGTATATAACTTCGTTATATTGCCAAGATAACACACCCCTCCGAGACAGCAAGTTCGGGTTGGGGATAAGTGGAGGTCCAGGAAGATGGACAATTTCGAAACAATAAGGAGGGCTGGTTTTCGAGAGTTGAAATTTCAGCCGCCATTCGTCTGGTGGATGAATTGGAAAATCAGGATGTGTTTCAGATTTGACGCGGTCGAGGACGCCACCGCCAAATGGTTAACCAAAACGCTCAAGGAGAAAGTGCCACCGGGCGAGTTTGTATTTTACTACCCGCCTGGAGTTACGCGGCGGTCGGATACCTGTGACGCTCTGCTTGAGACACTTCGGATCTTCGAACACCGCTCGGATATGCGGACAGTGGAATAACGGGAGAGAGTTAGATGGAAAACAAATTCACTTACGGCGAAGTTGTGCTGGAATCGGCAAACGGACATCATCGGTACAAATTATTTATCACCGATGAAGGCAGGCTGGCGGCGGTTCGATTGTTCCCAGAACCGCTAGAGGGCTCGTGGAAGAGTAAGGGGATGCCAAAGATACTTGCTTGGACGGGTCCGGACGGAATCGCGCATTGAAAACCGTTGTGCGACGGCGAGGTCAGGATGATGAGAAATCAAGGGAAGCGGTGTATGGCTTGCGGGCGGGTCTACAAATTACGACATACGTGTCAAAAGGGGCGGCGGCGAAGTATGCGCCGTCCAAGCGGGAGAGGGAGGTAGGGTTCCATGACCAATTTTGAGCTGTTGGAAAAGGCGAAGTTCAAAGAATTTAAGAGTAGTCAGGTTCCGTTCCCGTGGTGGGTCAATAAGGGAGCAAGAATGGCTTTCAGTTTTGCGGCGGTCGAGGACGCCGACTTGGAGTGGCTTTCAGGTCGCAGCCGAGAGAGCGAGGCGGCCGACGAGTTTCTTTTTTACTTTGCGTACGGTGAACAGATGAATCTTGATCTTTGTGACAGAATCCTGAGCCAGCACGGCATTGAGAACGTAGCACCTACACCACAACTAATTGTTCCTCGTAGATAGGTGTAGGACTCAGAATCGGTCAACGGGGGTAAGCGTGGAAATTCCCGAAGCTGCAGAAAAGAAAGAGAAGTCCTTTCTGACGCGCATAGCCGGATGGCCGGGCATGATTGGTGCCTACGTTCTTGGCCGTATTTTCGGATGGACATTTCTATGGCCGATGTTCGGTTCGATTCTGTCGGGAATTCTGGCTGTGCGTTTCTTAAAGCCCCGCCATTTGCCTCTCGCCCCTGCCCTTGCCTTACAAGGAGGCCAACTGAGCTGGCTTCTAGTCGCACTCTTTTTCCTTTTTGGGGGTTTCGGATCACCTGCTAACATTCCCGCGGGAGGATATGAGTCTTATCCGTACGGGCAAATACTAGATGTTGTTATTCAGATAACCCTGATCCTTTGGGTTGCGTTCCGTCCCACTTTCCCGGCTATCATCACCGCCAGCCTGTACAATGTGATTGGCCTCGCAAATCATGTGTTCTCACTTACAGCATCAAGTGTTTCCGTCGCGGATGAAAAAGGTCTCGCGATACATATGCTGCTAAACGTCGGGATTATCGTCTTGCTCTTCTTTGGACTTTTCAAAGTACGGAGCGAAGCACGGGCCAGCGCAAACGTAAGACTTTAGACGGTGAAAAAGGGGACGCTTAGAGAGGTAACAGAAATGCCAAATTCAGGGATTGATTTAGACTCGGCGGTTGCGAATATGGACTTTTGATGTGTGGATTCCTGGATGGGTGGTCGTGGTCATGGGTGCCGGTACTGTTTTGGTATTTGCAGGGAGCGCTAACGCTGGTAATTGCGGTCGTCGCGGTCAACATTGCCCGCCAACAATCGAAGACGAGCGCGGAGAAACTGAAATTTGATCTATTCGATAAGAGATATCGCGTCTTCGAAGAAATTCTAACCCTGCTCAAAATTATGTATCCAAAGGGAACGGTTGAGCTTATTGACATCGCTACGTTCAACGGGCGGACAGTCGAGTCTAAGTTCCTCTTTGGGAACGAGATAGTAGAATACATTAAGCAGATTTCCGATCATGCGCAGACGTTAGAAACGGTGAATTCTGAAATGCGAGATGCTTTGAATGGTGTGCTCGGGAGTGACCGGCTCAAACTCGTGCAAGAGAGGCGCGAGGTAATGCAATGGGTAAGAGATCAGTTTAATGTCGTCGGAGAAAAATTTAAGAAGTACTTGGACTTCACCAAATTGTAGGGTTTCACTAGAATCCGTTCGCCTCAAAAATCCACTGTGTTGATTTTGTACATTTCGGCCGTTTATTGACCGTTTTCGGCGTACCCTGCGCATTGAAAAACCTAATTGTTTAGTGGTTTCGTAGAGTCGAGATCGTCCGACTCCTACCGTCGCCACCATCAAATTCTTTCCCTCAAATGATTCAATCGATTCGTTTGATCCGACTGAGAGCGTAACGGACCAGTCTAGATTCAGGATGAAGGAGTCAAGGAACTAAGGATTGATTGGCGTGAGCGTCGGCGGGCGATCCGGAACCCTCACCTACCCGCCGCAGAGGCGGCGGGCCTCCTCTCCCGTAAAATAACGGGCGAGGTATAAAGACTCGATTCGCCGTTCTACTAGCAGCGCGGAGCGCGCATCCTCTTTTATTGCGATTCGGCCCTGCGGCCCGAAGTCGGCTTTCGCGTCGCGACGGGAAGCGTGAAACCGTGGAGGTTTCGGAGATTGTTCTTCCTCTACTATTTCTGGCTGCCTGCGATAGCGCCTAACTCGTTAGTGCGATGGTTCGCGTGGGCGGCGACGCGATCCTTCGCTCCCAACGCATCGCGTTCGCGAGCGGGGGTGGCCGGCGCCTCGAAAATCAAATCGCTTGCGCGAATCCACAGATAGAGCGTGATCAAGACCAGCACGGGGCCCTGGGTCGCGACCTCGCGCACGTGTGACAATTCAAAGCGCACTGGCAAGTAAGTGATCGCGAAAGCGAGATGGCCGGCGACGATCTGAGCCATGTAAATCAGCGCGAACACCACGCTCCACGCCTGTTCGGCCAGGATACCGGCGCCAATCACCCAGAAGATCCCGGCCTCGAGCAGCAGCACGATCCGCTCGTTCTCGAAGTTGAAAAAAGTCGCGCGCACGATCGCGTGCAGCGGGTCGGCCAGCATGAAATCGCCATCAACGAAGAGCGCGACCGTCAAAAGGAATAACGACCACGCGATCGCGAAAATCGCGAATGCCTTCAAATCCAACGGCCAGTATTTTTTTCGATTGGTTGTCACGGGCGTGAGGCCAACGGTAGCAGTGCGGCACTGAGCGCATCAAGGACAAAGTAATGTCGATACCGCGACGGCGAGACTACTCGTCTCGCGCATGCAAACGCTCCGACGCTATGGGATCGCAACGATGCTTGGTACGCTTGCCCCGACCAACCGAAGTCCACGATAATCCGAGTCCGATGAACGGCGTGCACGACATGGGCGGGATGGACGGGTTCGGACCCGTGCTGCCGGAGCAGAACGAGCCGGTCTTTCATGCCGACTGGGAGCGGCGCGTCTTTGCGATCATGAACCACTCGTTCGGTTTCGCCGGGTTCAACATCGATGAGTTCCGCCATGCGATCGAGCGTATCCCGCCGGCGCGCTACCTCGCGTCGAGTTATTACGAGCGATGGCTCGGGGCGCTCGAGACGCTGATGGTCGAGCGCGGCGTGGTCACGCGCGAGGAGTTGATCGCCAAGCAATCGCCCGGCGTCGATACTGAATCGCTCGCGCGTGCAGTAAAAACGAATCCGCCAGCTCCGTCGAAGGATCGTGCGAGGGCAAAATCGCCGCGCGCGCGATTCGTCAAGGGCGATTCGGTCCGCGCGCGCAACCTGAATCCGTCGGGACATACGCGGCTGCCGCGCTATGTGCGCGGCAAGCGCGGCGTTATCGTGCGCGATTGGGGCGTGTTTGTTTTTCCCGACACCAATGCGCATCACGCCGGAACCAGGCCGCAGCATTGCTACTCCGTCAGCTTCGACGCGCGCGAGCTATGGGGCAAATCGGCCGAGCGCGGCCGTCTCAATATCGATCTCTGGGAAGATTATCTCGAAGCCGATCGCACCAATTCGCCGAAGCAAAAAACAAAATCGCCGACGAAGATCGCGCGCATTGGCAGGAAAAGCAAATGAGCGAAAATCATCACGACACCAGCGAAAGCGGACCGGTCGCGCGCGTCAAGGCGCTCGAGACTCTGCTCGCCGAAAAAGGACTGCTCGATCCCGCCGCGATCGACGCGGTCGTTGACACCTACGAAACCAAGGTCGGGCCGCGCAACGGCGCGCGCGTCGTCGCGAAAGCGTGGACCGATCCTGCGTATCGAAAACGACTGCTCGACGATGCGACCGCGGCGGTCGCGGAACTCGGCTACGCGGGCCCCGAAGGCGGCCATCTGGTCGCGATCGAGAACACCGATCGCGTCCACAACCTCGTCGTATGCACGCTGTGCTCGTGCTATCCGTGGCCGGTGCTCGGATTGCCGCCGGTCTGGTACAAGAGTTTCGCGTATCGGTCGCGCGCGGTGAGCGATCCGCGCGGAGTGCTGAAGGATTTCGGCACCGAGTTGCCGAGCGACGTCGAGATTCGGGTCTGGGATTCGAGCGCGGAGATTCGCTACCTGGTGATTCCGCAACGTCCGGCCGGCACCGAGAAGATGACCGCCGACGAACTCGCCGAGATCGTCACGCGCGATTCGATGGTCGGCGTGACCAATGTCGCGGCGCCATCGCGGCGCGGCGACAAGTCTAAGCGGGCGGGCAAGTGAGCGTCGCCGCGGCGCTCGATCAGATCGTGCAGGCCGCGCGGCTCGATCCCGAGCACGTCTTCAGCGCGCCGTGGGAGGCGCGGGCGTTTGCGATCGCGCTTAAGCTTTCGGAGGCCGGCGTTTTTAGCTGGGATGAATTCCGCGAGCGCTTGATCGCCGAGGTCGCCGCGTCCGACCGAGTGCACGAGCGCGACGGCACTTCCGATCACGGCGAATACTATGAGCATTTTCTGCGCGCGCTCGAGCGAATGCTCGACGACAAGGGAATCGTGCGGAGCTAAACTCCGAGGATTACCCTTGCCTCCGCTCCGCTCCGGCGCGGGAGCACCTGCGGTGCTGGCTCGCGAAAGCTCGCCTTCAGTCAGATTCACATCGACGATCGTTTTGTCGTTTCACGCGTTCTTGCCCTGCTTGCCCTCGATCCACTGAAACATCAGGCCCTGGTAATAGTCGAGGTTGCGCCCGAGCAGGAAAACTTTGGGCACGCCGAGCACCTGCGCATAGACGGCGGTGTGAGTGGGATTTTCGTTGCCGAAGGCGAGCTTGATCGGCTGCGCCCTGTCCTTCGCCTCGATCGTGATCTCGCTGCGCGGATGATCGAGGCCGAATTGCGCGAGATCTTTTGAATCCTCCGAGACGACTTCGACCGACTTGGCGCTCACCAGCAACTGCACCAGCGCCGCCATCAAATCCTGCGGGATGAACTTTCCCTGTGGCGCGACGAGTTGGTAGAGCTTGCCGTCCGGTCCCTTCTGAAACCGCAGCGACTCGTTGGGCCGCGTGATCGCGATCGCTTCGATGCCGTTCTCAATTTTTAACAGGCTCTCTTCCTTTTGTTGTAGCGCGCCGCCGGGTTCAATCTTGGGTATTGACCAATAGTAAATCGGCAGCAGGATGAAAAAGACCATCGTGTAGAAAATTGCAGGCCGTGTTCTCAAGCGAAGAACCTCCTGCGCACGAACACCGAGGTGGCGATCAGGAACAGGATTCCGGGCAGCATCACGGTGCCGAGCATCAGGAGCCGCCGCGCCTGCTGATCGCTGATATAGAAGGCTGCGGTCTCGGTTTTGTTCAGACGCTCGCGGCTCGAAATCAGCATCTCATCGCCAGCCATTTCGTTGATCAGGCTCACCGACAATTCCTTGTTGCCGAGCATCTCGACGAATTGATTCGACGCAAACGCCGAACTGCCGAGTCCGATGATCCGCGTCATCGAGATCAGCGGGATATGCGGGTTCGCGGCTGGCGCATAGTCAACTTCGGAGCCCACCGGAATCGGGCCCTTCACGTCGCGGCCCGCCTGAAACTCGGTGATACCGGTTGTCAGCGCCTTCGGATCGCCCGACGCCCAGCTTTCGTGCGACGACTGCAAGAACTTGCTCTCCTGCTCGAGGGTCAGATTGTCGGGCGCCGACGCACCGACCGGCGCCGTGATCATCACGCCGCGCGCCAGCGAAAATACTGTCGGCGCCGTGATACCGCGGCTGATCGCATTGTCCTCGGCGCGCAGCGGAATCTGCGTCGTCAGAATCTCCCCCGCGGTCAAACGGTAAGCGGGATCGACCAGCACCTGCGGAATGAAATCGAGATGATACTGCTTCAAGAATTCGACCAGTGACGGCGACCCGAACGGATCGATCATCGCGACGTAATGTCCGCCATGATCGAGATATTTCACCAGCGCCGCGAGTTCCTCGGGCAGGAAATCCTTGCGCGGCCCCAGCGAGACGACCACCTTCGCATCGTCGGGCACGCCGCTCGCGAACAGCGATACGTTGTCGATCTGATAATTGTTCTGTTCGAGCAGGCCGCGCCACACCGAGTAGCCGTTGGCGCGATCGGTATCGAACATGTCGCGTTCGCCGTGGCCGATCGTGAAATAGATGTGCTTGTTGGCCTCCTGCGAAATTTGCAGCACCGCCGGAATCAGCAGCTCGGAGCGCGCATTGTCGAAATCGCGGCGCCGTCCCTGCGATTCCACCACCACTTCGCCGTAACTGGTCACCCCATATTCGCGCGCCATGCCGGGCGCCTTGTTGACGTCGATCACCTGGTACGTCAGGCGCGGCGTGAACGCGGCGGCCTGGAACAGCAAATCGGCAAGCTCGAGGTAGGCCGCATCTTCGGTGCGCACGAACGCCATCACTTTGACGTTGTGCGTCAAGCCGCCGAGCACGCGTTTATCGAACTCCGAGAGCGAGAATCGCTTGGTCGGCGTGAGGTCCCACCGGACGTTGTAGTGACCGATGATTGCGTTGGCGATTCCCAGCATCGCGCCGAACGCCGCCACCGTGTACAGCAGGACCAGGTAGTTGGTCCAGAGCGCGCCGCGTCCCGACCCGGATGATTTTTCTAGCGCCGGCCGGTCCACTTGCGTGCCTCCATCGAGCGCAGCGTCAGGAACAGGAAGAACACGATGAAGAAAACGAAGTACGTCACGTGATCCAGATCGATCACGCCCTTGGCGAATCCGCCGAATTGATCGAACAGCGAGAACGCGCGCATCACGCTCATCCACGAGTTCTGAAACACCGCCTCGTTCCAGTTGATGATCCAGAAAAACAGCAGCATCGTGATCGTCCCGACGCCCGCCATCACCTGGCTCTCGCACAGTGACGAGATGAAGAGACCGCACGCGATAAACGCGCATCCGAGCAAAAACAACCCGAGATATCCGGCGAACAGCGGGAACAGCGGGAACCGATGGATGCTATAAAGGAAGACCGGGTAGAGCACTGTCAGCGCGAGCATCATGAAGAAGATCGCGACCGACGCGAGGAACTTGCCGCCCAGCACTTCGCCGTCGCGCAGCGGATAGGTGTAGAGCAATTCGACCGTGCCTAATTTACGTTCCTCCGCAAATAAACGCATCGTGATGAACGGCAAGGTCAGCAGCAGGCAGAGCCGGATATCCGCGAACAGCAACTGCCAGTAGTTCTGCATGATGTCGCGCGCGAATGCGATCGTCACGAAGTAAACCAGGTCGGTGTAGGCATAGTAGCCGGCCAGCACCAGGAAGATGCCCGACAAAACGTACACCAGCGGAAAGGCGAAATAGGAGCGCAATTCCTTGCGCATCACCGCGAACATCCGGACTAGCGAAAAGCCCGTACCCGCCGCGCGAATCGCCGCGCGACGCGAATCGGTCGCGGCATGCGCCGCTTCGAGTGTCGCCGCACCGTTAGCCATCGATTACCTCAGTCCTCCGCGCGTGGATGCCGCCGCGATCAAACGCGCTCTTCCTTAGTGACGAGCCGCATGAACAAATCTTCAAGGCTCATCGCGACCGGCTTGACCTCGAGCAGGTTCCATCCATGCTGGACTACGCACGCCGCCAGCGCCGAGCGAACCTCCTCGCCGTGTCCGCTCGATAGCGCGATGAAACTGCAGACGCCCGGCGCCCCGCCGTCCACCGGACGATCCTGCAACCGCTCGACATAGTTCACCGCGCTTAGCGCCTCGCGCACCATCGGCGCCGGCCCGCCGACGGTGATCAGCGTCTGATCGGTGCCTTGCATCTTCGCAGTCAGTTGTTCCGGGGTGTCCTGCGCGACAATAATACCGCGATCGATGATCAGGACGCGCCGGCAGGTCATATTTATTTCCGGCAGGATATGCGTCGAGAGCAGCACCGTCGATCGCCCTGCCAGAGAGAGAATCAGCTCGCGGATTTCGACAACTTGCCGCGGATCGAGGCCGACGGTCGGCTCGTCGAGAATCAGCACTTCGGGATCGCTCAGAATTGCCTGCGCGATTCCGACGCGCTGCCGATATCCCTTCGAGAGCTTGCCGATAAGCTTGCGGCGAACTTCCTTGAGCCCGCACGTCTCGAGCGAAAATTCGATTCGGTCGCGGGTGGTCTTCGCGTCGAGTTCCCGCACGCGCGCACCGAACTCCAATAGCGCGGTGACGGTCAGGTCCGGATACAGCACCATGTTTTCCGGCAAGTATCCAACGCGTCGGCGCGTCTCCAGCGAATGCTCCGCCACGTCAAGTCCGCCGATCAGTGCGCGCCCCGAAGTGGGCGGAAAAAAGCCGGTCAGAATCCGCATGATCGTCGTCTTGCCGGAACCATTTGGCCCGAGCAATCCGATGATCTCGCCTTTCTCGACCCGGAACGATACGTGGTTTACCGCAAGTGTGGCGCCGAAATATTTGGTAAGGTCCTGGACCTCTATCATGAAGCCTGCTTTAGCCCGCCGCGCGCTCCGCTAATCTCGCACACCAGCCCGGTCGCGAGGCTCAGCAACAAACGGGTCTGTCTTGATTGATTCAGCTCGCTCGAAGTGCGACCCACGCGCATTCTAGGAACGCCGAGCGGGTGAAGTCAATTCAGTTTATGATTGCGCAAGGGCAAGACCGTCGACCGCGAATATCCGGCGAACCGCGGCTCATTCCGGCGGCCGCGACGGCAGGATGAACCGCTGCCACTCCGGCAGAAAGCCCAGCGACCGCAGATCGAGCATCCGATCCAGGTACACCTCGCCCTTCAGATGATCTGTCTCGTGCTGAATCACCCGCGCATGAAAATCTGATACGACGAAATCCAGCGGCTCCCCATTGCGGCCCAGCGCCGTCACGCGCAATTGCTTGAAGCGCGGCACGCGCCCGCGCAGATCCGGGATACTGAGGCATCCTTCGAATTCATCCACCGGCGTGGAATCGAGAATCGTCACCACCGGATTGATCAGCACCGTCAGCGGCACCGACGGCATCTCGGGATAGCGCGGATGATTCTCGACCTCGAGCACCGCTAGCTGAATCGACAGATGCACCTGCGGGGCGGCCAGTCCGACGCCGCTGTATTCATGCATCGTTTCGACCATGTCGTCGATCAATTTCTGAAAGTCGTGCGTCTTGATCTGATCGATCGCCACCGGCGCCGCGATCATCCTGATCGACGGATAGCCCAGCCGCGCGACCTTAAGAATCATGCTGCACCCACGCTCGACCTATTTGGCCAGCGAATCTCCGAGCGCCTGCGCCTTCTGCCGCATGATGCTGATCAGCTTGTCGTAGCCGCCGCTATTCAGCACTCGATTGAACTGGTTGCGATAATTCGCGATTACGCTGATCGCCTGGATCGTCAGGTCGTAAATCTTCCACTGGTTTCCGTCGCGCCGCATCAGGTAGTTCACCTGCAAGGGATCCTTGCGATCCTGCAGCGCCACCGTGCTGAATACCTCGGCGTAGTCGGAGCCGTCGGCCCGCTCGTTGGTGAATTGAATCGAGGCTGACTTGATTGTCTGATCGATCTTTTCGACCGAGTACTTTTCGATCCGCGAGAGGTAGATGTCCTCGATAAACTTGGTGAAGAGCGGCACGAACTCGGCCTTCTGGTCCGGCGTAAAATTGCGCCAGTGATAGCCGATTGCCGAGCGCGCCATCTCGGCGAAATCGAAATGGCTTTCCGCAATCGCGCGCAGCTTTTGCTCGCGATCGGTCTGCGAGATGTCTCGGTCTTTGAAGACTACAGTGGTCTGGTCGATGATCGTTTTCACCGACGCGGTCGCACCATTCGCCGAATCGACCGGTTGCGCTTGCGCTGATGCGCACAGCATCACGACGGCGAGTATCAGCGTCAGCAGCGAAAAAGACGTGGATGCGAGCGCGCGAGGATTACCAAAAAAACGACAAATCATCAGATCGAGAATTATCCGATACTCGGCGGCTGATCCAGCCGGTGCCGAATTGTGCTTAATTTCCGCGAGGTTAGATTGATTCGAGGCTGCGCGTCGATGCCGTCCGCCGCCGCTACACCATCGGGCTGTTCTTCAATTGCTTA
>NZ_JAUSKL010000071.1 GCF_030646925.1 Candidatus Binatus sp.
ACCTCGGTTAAGGACTTGGCCCGCAAGCTGATGCGCTACATCCGTCACTACAACCGCGCTCCCAAACCCATCAAGTGGACCTATCGCGACCCCAACCATCGCATCTATTCCGATACCAATGTCACTGTTACAGGCCACTAGATGCGATTTGCTAACCGAATCACCGAGATGCTTGGCGTCGAGTATCCGATCGTGCAGGCGCCGATGGGATGGATCGCGCGGGCGCAGTTGGCGTCGGCGGTATCGAACGCGGGCGGCTTGGGGATTATCGAGACTTCTTCCGGCGAGCTGGACGAGATCAGAACTGAAATCCGCAAGATGCGCGAGCTGACGGACAAGCCGTTCGGCGTGAATATCGCGCAGGCGTTCGTGCGCGATCCGGGAATCGTGAAGTTCGTGATCGATCACAAGGTGCGGTTCGTGACGACGTCGGCGGGCGACCCGGGAAAATATTGCGCGGAGTTGAAGCGCGCCGGGCTGATCGTGTTTCACGTGATCCCGACCTTGAAGGGAGCGCTGAAAGCGGTCGAAGCCGGGGTGGACGGTTTGATCGTGGAAGGCGGCGAGGGCGGCGGCTTCAAGAATCCGCAGCCGGTGGCGTCGATGGTGCTGCTGCCGCTGGTGCGCGAGAAGGTGAAGGTGCCGATTATCGCGGCGGGCGGGATCGTCGATGGGCGCACGATGGCGGCGGCATTTGCGCTGGGGGCGGAAGGCGTGCAGATGGGGACGCGGATGGTGTCGTCCGAGGAATCGCCGGTGCATCGGAATTGGAAAGAGGCGATCGTCGCGGCGGCGGAGACCGACACGGTTTTTCTGAATCAGTTTTCCAAGCCGGCGCTGCGGGCATTGCGGACGAATCGAACGTCGCGGCTCGAGCGCGAGCCCGGCCCTAATATGATGACGGAGTTCGGCACCGCGAAGGATCTTTATTTCGGCGGCGACATGGAAGCGAGTATCGCGCTCTCGGGGCAGGTCTGCGGGCGAATCGAATCGATCAAGCCGGTCGCGCAAATCATCCGCGAGACGGTGGACGAATTTTTCGCGACGGTGAGGAATCTATCGAACGCATACGCGAGTTGAGGCGAGTGCGAAGGTCGCTGAATCGAAGACTGGCGTGACTTTTCGGACCGCAAGCGGAATGCTATGCCATGAAGATCGCAAGGAGTCGCAAGCATGGCCAAACATGAAATAACGGAAGAGGATTTGCGCGGCCGAGTGGCCAAGCTGCTCGAAGAGGCGCATCCCGACCAGGTCGATCAGTTTACGTTTCGCGGCAAGCAGTACGATCTCGGGCTCGCGTGGGTGCATTTTCCGGAAGGCTACGGCGGTCTCGGAATCAGCCCCGGCATGCAGGCTGTGGTCATGGACGAGCTGCACAAGAATGCGAAGACCATGTACGACGACATGGCGATCAACGCGATCGGAATCGGCATGTGCGCGCCGACGGTGCTGACGCATGGCACGCAGTGGATGAAGGACAATCTGCTGCGCCGGATTTTCACCGGCGAGGATATCTGGTGCCAGCTCTTCAGCGAGCCGGGCGCCGGTTCCGACGTCGCGGGGCTTTCGACGCGGGCGGTGCGCGAGGGCGACTACTGGGTCGTTAACGGGCAGAAAGTCTGGACCAGCCTCGCGCATATGTCGAAGTGGGGGATGGTGCTCGTCCGATCGAATCCCGACGCGCCGAAGCACACGGGGATGTCGTACTTCCTGCTCGACATGCAGAGTCCGGGCGTCGAAGTTCGCCCGCTGCATCAGATCACCGGCGAAGCGGAGTTCAACGAAGTTTTCCTGAACGACGTGAAAATTCCCGCGGACCGGATGTTCGGCCGCGAAGGCGACGGATGGAAGGGTGCGATCACGACCCTGATGAACGAGCGCACGGCGATCGGCGGCGCGGTTTCGCGGCCGGGCGGCGGCGCGATCGGGATGCTGCTCGATTTGTGGAAGGCGCGCGATCGAAAACGCTTCACACCGGAGTCGGAAATCGTGCTGCGCGATCGCGTGATCAAGCTCTATATCGAGTCGGAACTGTTGCGGATGACGGTGCAGCGCGCGAAGAACGGGCGCAAGGCGGGCAATCCCGGGCCGGAAGGATCGGTCGCGAAACTCGCGCAGGCGGAACTCAACAAACGCCTCTGGGAGTGCGCGATGGACGTGATCGGCGCGGACTCGCTCACCTACGAGGCGGGCTATGAGCGGCGCCGCCCGAATTTCAAGTCGCGGGAGACGCGCCTTGCGCTGGCGAAGTATCAGTTCCTGCGGGCGCGCGCCAATTCAATCGAGGGCGGCACCTCCGAGGTGATGAGAAATATTCTCGGCGAGCGAGTGCTCGGACTGCCGGGCGAACCGCGCAGCGACAAGGACGTGCCGTGGAAGGATATTCCGCGCAGCGCATAGCAATCGCAGATCGAATCGATTTCGAGATGATCGCATCGCCGAGGAAGCAAGAATGGAAGTAGTTTTCACCAGCGAACACGAAGAACTGCGGCAGACCGTCCGCCGCTTCATGCAGGCGCAATCCACCGAGCAGACCGTGCGCCGCTTGATGGAGACCGACAGCGGCTACGACGCGCGCACGTGGGAGCGGATGGCGTCGGAGCTGTCGCTAATCGGGCTCGCGGCGCCGGAGAAATTTGGCGGCGCCGGATATACGGCAATCGAGCTCGGGATCGTGATGGAAGAGATGGGACGCGAGCTTTTTTGCGGACCTTATCTATCGACCGCGGTGCTCGCTACCAGTGCGCTACTGCGATGCGCCGACGACGCGGCGAAGTCGCGGCTGTTGCCGGCGATCGCGTCGGGCAAGACGATCGCGACGGTCGCGATCGCGGAAGAAAATGGCCGCTACGATATCGGCGCGATCGCTATGCGCGCGGCTCGCGACGGCGCGAAGTGGCGGCTCGACGGCGTGAAGAACTACGTCCTCGATGGGCATTGCGCGGACGTGGTGCTGGTCGCGGCGCGGACCGATCGCGGCGTCGGGCTGTTCGAAGTCGAGGGCAAGGCGGCGAACTTCTCGCGAGCGTCGTTGCCGACGCTCGATCTCACGCGGAAGCTGGCGCGGCTGACGTTCAACGGCACCCCTGCGACGCTGATATCCGGCGATAGCGACGCGACCGCGGCGCTTAATCACGTGGTCGCGGTCGGATCGGCGATGCTGGCGGTCGAGCAGGTCGGCGGCGCGCAGCGATGCCTCGAGATGTCCGTCGATTACGCGAAGACGCGGCTCCAATTCGGGCGTCCGATCGGCTCGTTCCAGGCGATCAAGCACAAGTGCGCGGACATGCTGGTCGAGACGGAGTTCGCGCGTTCGGCGGCCTATCATGCGATCTTTTGCGCGGCTGGCGATGACGAAAACGAGTTGCAGATGGCGTCGCACATGGCGCGCTCGTACTGCTCCGAAGCTTATTTCCGCGCGACCGCGGACAATATCCAGATTCACGGCGGGATGGGCTTCACCTGGGAGCATCCGGCGCATCTGTATTTCAAGCGCGCGCGTGCGAGTTCGATATTGTTTGGCGACCCGATCGAGCATCGGCAGGAGTTGGGTGCGCTGCTCGCGCTGTGAGGAAGGCAGAAGAGAGGAGGTAGGAATTCGAAACCCCTTACGGGTTTCGAGCTTCCCGTCGGGAAGATGCGCGCTACGCGCGCTGTTAGTAAAGGAATGGGCAAACAAAGAGCGACCATGACTCGGGTGACGTGCGCTGTTGAGGTGGCTGGGAAAGAAAGATGAGATCGTGACGAATGCGCGCTACGCGCTGTTAGTAGTAGGCAAGAAGAAAAAGACAGGTGCGCCCGGTGAGTGGTCAGTGAAAAGCAAGATGCGTGCTACGCACTGTTAGTAAAGGAATAGATTGGTCATGTGGTGAGTAGTTCGGGAAGATGCATGATGCGGCCGGAAATCCACAGGCTAAAGCCTGTGCCACAGAGATGATTCTGATGTGGCACAGGCTTTAGCCTGCGTTATGAGAAACAGTAAAACAAAAGGCAAGACAGAGAACATCAAGATGGGCGGTGTGGGCTGTCGCTAGAGATGAGAAGAGTTTGGATTTCGCGAGTGATGCCAATCGCACTGATTCTGATGATTGGTTGTGACGGTCGAATCAAATCCGATCAGAACACGTCGCGAGAACTGCATTTCATCGACGACGGAGAGGCCGCAGCCGTGCACGAAGGACGCGTGATTCGCGTCAGCTCCGACGGCGCGATCAAGATAACGGCGGAGGCGAAGGCGGAGGCCGATTTGATCTTCGACGATCGATGCACCGCGTGTCATGGATCGAATGGTGACGGCAAAGGTCCGGCGGCGGCAAGCATGAAGCCGGGGCCTAAAGACTTTCGCGACGTCCAGTGGCAGAAGTCGGTGAGCGACGAGAAGATCACGAAGGCAATCGTGTCGGGCGGCGAGGCAATCGGGCTGAGCGCGGGGATGCCGGGAAATCCGGACCTCGAAGATCGGCCGGGCGTAGTCGCGGCGCTGGTCGCACATATTCGCAGCTTCGGCAAGTAAGACGCAGACAGGGCAAGTCAGAGTGAGGGAAGAATGAAGCGGCGGGATTTTCTGAAAACGGGAGCGTTGGCATTCGCCGGCACTGCCGCGGCGGTCACGGGATTGATTCCCGGCGTGAGCGCCGATTCGGCGCCGGCGTTCAAGACGCTCAAGCCTGAGCAGGCGGAGGCGCTGCTCAAGATGACGCGGCAAATTTATCCGCATAGTAAGCTCGACGACGCGGCCTACTGGAAAGTGGTCAAGGAACTCGACAGTGCGGGCGAGAAAGACCCGGTGACTGCGAGCCTGCTGGCCGACGGCGTCGCGCATCTGGACAGCGCGCAGAGCGCGAAGTTCGCCGCGCTCAGCGAGAAGGAACAGATCGAGGCGCTGAAGGGGATCGCGAATACGCCGTTTTTTCAGAAGGTGCAGAGTATCGAGTTGGCGTCGCTCTACAACGATCCCGCGGTGTGGAAGGCGCTCGGTTACCAGGGACCGGCGTATTCGATCGGCGGCTACATCAATCACGGATTCAACGATCTCGCCTGGCTGCCGGAGCCGCCGGAATCGGCCAGCCCCAAGCCGGCCTGACGGGGAATCGCGATGGCAAAGCATGAACTGAGCGACGATTCCGTAGTGGTGGTGATCGGCTCGGGCGCGGGCGGCGGAACGCTCGCGAACGAACTGTGCCAGCACGGATTGAAGGTCGTACTGCTCGAAGCGGGGCAGCGGCAATCGACGACGACGTTTCGCAACGACGAATGGTTCGCATTCAATCAGCTTGCGTGGCTCGACAAGCGCACGACGTCTGGCAACTGGCGGATCGCCAAGGATTTTCCGAATCTGCCGGCGTGGATTTGCAAGACGGTCGGCGGCACGACGGTCCATTGGGCGGGCGCGTCGCTGCGGCTCAAGGACTATGAGTTCAAGACGAAGACCGTTTACTCGAATGTGAAGGGTGCGAATCTGCTCGACTGGCCGATCGGACTCGCGGACCTCGAGCCGTACTACGCCAAGGCCGAAGACAAGATGGGCGTGACGCGCACCAACGATATTCCGGGGCTGCCGGGCAACAACAATTTCAAAGTGATGTACAACGGCGCGACGCGCGTCGGCTACAAGACCGTGCACACGGGGCGGATGGCGATCAACAGCAGGCCGCGCGAGGGACGCTCGGCGTGCTGGCAGCTTGGATTTTGTTTTCAGGGATGCAAGTCGGGTGCGAAATGGTCCACGCTCTACACTGAGATTCCGAAAGCTGAGGCGACCGGCAAGCTCGATCTACGGCCGCAATCTATGGTCATGCAGATACAGCATGACAAGGCTGGCAAGGCGACCGGAGTTTTGTACGCCGACAAGGACGGCAATCATCAATTGCAGAAGGCGCGGCTGGTGTGCGTCGCGGGAAACTCGATCGAGACGCCGCGGCTCCTGCTGAACTCATCGTCGTCGATGTTTCCGCACGGTCTTGCGAACTCGTCGGGGCAGGTCGGCAAGAACTATATGCGGCATACGACCGGCTCGGTGTTCGGCGTCTTCAAGGAGCCGGTGCATATGTATCGCGGCACGGTGATGGCGGGAATCGTGCAGGACGAAGCGGTGATGAATCCGAGCCGCGGATTCGCGGGCGGGTTCGAGCTCGAGACGATCGCACTCGGACTGCCGTTCGCCGCGGCGTTCCTGAATCCGGGCGCGTGGGGCCGCGACTATACGAGCCTGCTGGATGAGTTCCCCAACATGGCGGGGATGTGGATCGTCGGCGAAGACATGCCGCAGGAGAGTAATGCCGTGACGTTGCATCCGACGGAGAAAGACAAGTTCGGGCTGCCGATTCCCAACGTGCATTACGACGATCACGCGAACGATATCGCGATGCGCAATTACGCATTCAAGCGCGGCGCCGCGATCTACGACGCGGTCGGCGCGACGCGGACGGTCGAGGTGCCGCCGTATCCGTCCACGCACAACCTGGGCACCTGCCGGATGAGCGACTCGCCGCGCGACGGTGTATGCAACAAATTCGGCCAGACGCACGATGTAAAGAATCTGTTCATCTCGGACGGCAGCCAGTTCACGACCAGCGCCGGCGAGAATCCGACGTTGACGATCGTCACGTTGGCGATCAGGCAAGCAGACTATATTGCCGACCAGTGCACGAAACGAAATATGTGATGGGCCGCATCGCGCGGACGACAGGCGGATGAAGAGCATTCGCGAGATACGATCGTGCCCCTCGATGAGGCGTGGCAAATTGCGGCACGCAGTCGGGATCGCGGCAATCGCGATCGCTGCCGCAATCACGATAGCGCCGCGCGCCGCGGAGGCGCATCGCAATGGCGGTCCCAACGATCCGTGCGAGCGGCGAATCGGGACCTCGTTGATTCATCTCACGCTCTACCAGCCGCAATTCGATCCCGACGCTGAGTACTGCGATTCGATTCCGCGCCAGGGCATCACGGTGATGGTAGTCGACGTATCGCCGGGAGAGTTGCGCGGAGTGCCGTTCAGTGTCGAGGTGCTCGACGCGGGCGACGGCGAGGGTGCGCGCCCGATTCTCAGTTTGCCGGCGAAGGTGTACCGTCGCGGAGTGGTCGATGCTCAGGTGATGCTGGACGGTGGACGGCGATATATCGCGCGAGTCGCGCTGTCGGACGGCGCGAGCATCAAGGGCCAGGAGCTGTCTTTTCCGATCAGAGTTGCGGCGTGGTATCGCGCGTTGATTGTTCCAGCGCTGGCGCTGCTCGCGCTGATCGGATTAATCGCGGCGTCGGTGATTCGCTACTACATTGTGCATCGACGGCAGGGAACCGGCGAGGTGATTCCGATCCGGCTTGCGAATCGATCGATGTCGGCGCTGGTGTTCGCGGCAATCGTGTGCGGCACGCTTGCGGCGTCGGGCTGTAGTCGCGATCGCCGAGCGGAAAGGCCCGCGCTGCCCGACGTTCAATTGATCGACAATCACGATCAGCCGCTCTCGCTGGGATCGCTCAAGGGCAAAGTCGTGCTGCTCGATTTCGTGCATATCGGATGCCCCGGCGTATGCACCAATCTCACGAACAAGTTTGGCCAGGTCGCGGACAGCCTTGGACCCGAGTTGGGATCGCGCGTGGTGCTACTCACGATCAGCAACGATCCCAAGCACGATACGCCTGAGGCGTTGCTGAAATTCGCTAAAGAGAGCGATGCGAACGTGAACGGCTGGATCTTCATGACCGGCGATCTCGACAGCGTCAATCGCGTGATCCATGCATTCGGGCTGAACAATGAAAATCTGCCGGATGGGTCGCCGAACCATATCACGCAGGTGTTTTTGCTGGACGCCGACGGCCGTCAAAAGCAGGCCTATCAGGGGATGACGATGGATTCGAAGAAAGTGGCGGCGCAAATCAAGCAGACATTGGAGCAGGGCGGGGCATAGTAAAAAAAGTCGAAAAGCGGTAGTTGAGGTTTGGGGCGGAGTTGCGGGCCGCGAGGCTCGCGCGTCGAACAGAAGGAGTAGCGAGATGGCTCAATCACAAGCGGCAAAGCTGCCACGCGATTACGATAACGGCCCGATCGCGACCGGACGCGAGCGCAATCCTACTGACTGGGGCGTCGGCTGGACGTCGCTCTTCTGGGGCAGCGCGCTGGTCATGGCGGCCAATCTCTTCCTGTGGTGGTGGGACTACGAGTTCGCTTTCACCAAGGGGCTCAATTCGGCGAGTACGGATTTCACGATGTACTACCGGACGCTCTTTTGGGGCGAGCTGATCGTGCTGGGAGTATTCACCGGCATCTGGTACGGATGGCTGATTCGGACCGGCCGCGAGATCGCCAATCAACCGTGTTCGCGCGCCGAAGAAGTGCGCCGAATCGCGGTGCTGTGGAGCATCATCGGTGTTACGAGTTTATCGATCTATATCGAAGCGAGCTTCTGGCCGAATTGGGACGGCTCGTGGCATCAGACACTGGTGCGCGATACCGCGCTGACGCCGACGCATATCCCGATGTTCTACTTCTTCTTCCCGCTGTCGGTGGTGCTCGCACTGGGCGCGTACATCTATGGCAACGCGCGGATCCCTGCGCTCTACAGCCGCGACAAGGGATTCCCGTGGTCGTTCTTTTTGCTGATCAGCGCGGCGGTGCTCGAGTGCATGGAAGTGGCCTTCAACGAATGGGGCCACAGTCTCTGGATTTCCGAGGAATTTTTCGCGGTGCCGTTTCATTGGCCGTTCGTCGCCTATGGATGGCTCGCGGCTGGGATGTTCGCGGTGTGGGGTGAGACGATTCTGCGCCTGTTCGAAATCGAGAAGGCGGAAGAAGTCGCGAGCGGGATGACGCCGGCCGAGAGCCAGGCGGTAGCGGACTAGACGCCTCGCGGGTTTCGGGGGAATCCGCAGGATCGTTCGAACCGGAGGGGACACGACGAATGGCCGCAGCACCGCAGACCGTAGCCGAACGGCAAAAGCGCCTCGAACTTCGAGCGCTGCTGAACAAGCAATACAAGTGGATCGATCGCAAGTGGGATCTGGTGTTCTGGATCACCGCGATTTTCGTGGTGGCGGGAGCCGCGGACATCACCAAACAACTGTTTGCGGGCGACTGGGATTTCTGGACCGACTGGAAAGATCCGCAGTGGTGGCCGGTGATCACCGCGTTCGCGACGATTATCATTCCGTCGGCGCTGCAATACATCCAGTGGGCGGCGTGGCGATTCCCGACCGGCGCCACCTACACCTCGGTATGTTTTTTCATGGCGGCGTGGGTCGGCCGCTATTTTCAATGGCACGTCGCGGAAAGCTATCCGATGAATTTCGTGTGGCCGATTTCGACCGTGTGCGCCGCGATAATTCTCGACTGGCTATTGATGAAGACCAAGAGCTTTATACTCACTTCATTGATCGGCGGACCGATTTGGGCATTGCTGGTGTGGGCATTCAACTACATACCGCTCGCGCCGTTTTTGCAGCCCGCCTATTTCATGAACCATGTGCTGACGGTCGCCGATATCCAGGGCATCGTTTATATAAGGTCGCAGACGCCTGAGTACTTGCGGCTGATCGAGCGCGGCGCGCTCCGCAGTTTTCTCGGCGAGACGCAGTACGTATCGCTGGTATTCGGCGGCACGCTGGCGGTGCTGGGTTACTGGATCGGGCAGTTTATCGGGCGATACCTGGCAGTGTGGCCAATCCGGCGATATCTGAAGACGACTTGAGCGCTGGCAAGAATATGCGCGCACAGAGACATTCCGAAAATTCATTGCGTCGATTGATGCGCCCGGCGTTGGCGGCGATCGCATCGATGCTCGCGTCGCCGGCGCTCGCGCACGCGCATGGCGGCCTTGGCGGACCAAGTGAAGTCGGTCCGCCGATCATGACTTCGATCGCGCTCGCATTCGTCTGCTACTGGGTTGTGATTTTGTGGCCTGCGTCGAAGCGCGGCGACCACACTGCAGGCGGCGCGAACGGCTCCCAGAGCCGCAACGGCGATCGTGCACGCGCGCGGACTATGGCCAAGTCGGGCGTCGCGAAGCAGCGGGCGCAGCTCAGAACCGCCGGCGCGAATGGGCGACTGGAGGATGAGGCGAATGCGCGGAGGAAAGCGATCGATGCGTAGCCGATATCTGGTCGGCACTATTGTAGCTATTGCCGCAATAGTCAGTGCGATAGCCAGTACTGCGATATTTGGAGTTTCAAGCGCTTTTGCTCACGGTGAAGCGGGTGACGAGCCGTTTCTAAAAGATCTGACTACTGCCTTTTACGATGTGCACATCTCGCCGACCGAGATCGAAGTCGGGCAACCCGTCACGATCATCGGCACTGTGCGAATTCTTGAAACGTGGCCGTACACGCTCTATCCACCAGAGAAAGCCTACATCACCCCGGTAGTACCCGGTCCGGTTTTCGTGCTGAAGGAACGGACAGTCAATGGCCAACAGGCGCCGGGATCGTTCTTCGTCGAAAAGGGCGGCGTTTACAATTTCAAAATGGAAATCCTCGGCCGCAATCCCGGCAAATGGCATGTGCATCCGGGTATCGCGGTGCAGGGCACCGGCACGCTGATCGGTCCAGGAGAGTGGGTGACCGTCAAGCCGAGCGTCGCGCCCTTTGTCTTCCCGGTGCGATTGCTCAGCGGCCAGAGTATCAATCTCAATACCTATGAGGGCGGATTCGTCTGGTGGTGGTCATTCGCCGGATTCCTGATCGGCGTTGCGTGGATGCTGTATTGGACGCTCAACAAGCGCACCGTCACCAACCTGGCAGTGACTGTTCAATTGGGCGTCAATGACGACGCGCCTGATATTGGACTTATTACTCCGCGCGATCACGTCTGGATGAACGTGCTCGCAGGACTGACTATTGCGATGCTGCTGATCGGATGGTCATACAGCGCGATGAAGTATCCGGTGAGGTTGCCCCAGCAGACCGACTGGTTTGCGCCGAAGTTTGTATCTTCAGGCGAGAAAATGGCTGAAGTGGCGCCGCAGGGCGCGACCTACGACGACGGCACCGACACGCTGAACATGCGCGTGAACGTCAAGAACATCGGGCCGAGCCCAATCACGGTGAAGCAATACATCATGGCGATGGCTACTTTCGTGAACGGCACGCCGGATGAACAGGCGAAAGCCGGTCCCCACGATTACGTCGGGCAGCTCGAGGTGGAGCCTTCGCGGCCGATCGCACCCGGCGAGGAAAAGGAACTTACGCTTCGAATCAGCAATCCGGTGCTGAGCGACGAACGGCTGATACCGCTGCACGATCCGCAGCAATTCATCGCGGGCCTGATTCGATTCGAGAATGGACTCGGCAAACAGGAAATGGTGGTAGTCCGTTCCAGCGTAGTGCCTACTCAGTTCAAATCTCAGTACCTGCCGTGAACTGAGTATTGCTGAATAGCCAGAAGTATTGAAGGTCCAGACGCATGAAGCGGTCTTTTTAGTCGCTCGCGCGTCTCATAGACCGTTCGAAATAAATCTAAAGGTACTTGAGCAATGGCTGGAGAAAAAATTTCGATACCAGCGCACGACGGCGGCACTTTCGGCGCCTATCTCGCCAAGCCCGAATCGGGCAGCGGCCCGGGAATAGTGATCGTGCAGGAGATTTTCGGCGTCAACGCACACATCCGATCGGTTTGCGATCGCTACGCGGAGGAAGGTTACCTCGCGATCGCGCCCGACGTTTTCTGGCGCGTTCAGCCGGGCGCCGAGCTTGAATACAACGACGAGGGAATCAAGCAGGGCAGGGCGCTCGCGATGAAGAGCGACCTCGGCCTGATGATCAAGGACATCGCGAGCACGATTGCCCTGATGCGCACGATGCCCGGTGCTTCCGGCAAAGTCGGCGTGGTTGGATTTTGCTTCGGCGGGCGTCTCGCGTTTCTGACCGCAGCTCGCACCGACGTGGACGCCGCGATCTCATACTACGGCGGTGGAATCGATCAGCACGCGAGCGAGGCATCGTCGATCAAGTGTCCGATCATGCTTCATTGGGGCGCCGACGACGCGGGCATCCCTGCGCCGCAGCGCGAAGCCGTCCGCGCCGCGCTCGCGGGCCACGATCGCGCCGAGATTTATGTCTATGCCGGCGCGGGCCACGGCTTCAATTGCGATCGGCGCCCGAGCTATCACGTTTTTTCGGCGCGGCTGGCCCATTCGCGCACGCTCGGCCTGCTGCATTGGACGATCGGCCCGCGTTACGATCTAAGCGAGTTGTGGGAGCGCCACACCGCGCATGAATTTGTCGACCACGACGCCGACGCCACGATGCGCACGATGGTGCGCCAGCCGTACGTCAATCACGTTCCGACGCTCACCGGCGGCGTCGGCTACGACGAACTGCACTATTTTTATGCGAACCATTTTCTGCCGCGGCTGCCGGCCGACGCGAAGCTGGTCCCGATTACTCGCACCATCGGGCCGGACCGGCTCGTCGATGAATTCAACGTATGCTTCACGCACGATCGCGAGATCGACTTCATGGCGCCCGGCATCGCCGCGACCGGCAAGTACGTCGAAGTACCGCACGTCGCGGTGGTCGAGTTTCGCGGCGACAAAATCGCGCACGAGCATATCCACTGGGATCACGCGAGCCTGCTGAAGCAACTCGGCGTGTTGAATGCGAAGGAGTTGCCGGTTGCGGGAATCGAAGGCGCCAAAAAGCTGGCCGACGAGACACTACCGTCGAACGAGATGATGCCGCAATGGAAGAGAAATCGATGAGCGCGCGGAGCAAGTGATTGCTCGCGCCGCAATGAGGTCAGCATGAATCTCAGAACGCCGGGAATTTTCTCGCTGACCGATTCGATGACCGGAAGCGAAATCGCCGCGCTCGTGCGCAAGGTCGAAAGCGCGCTCGAAGCGCTCGCGCCGGGCTGATTTCTGAATTGATCTTCGATTGTGCCGCCGCACCTCAGATCGTGTCGGTCACGCCGGGAATGAACAGCGGCTCCATCGCATAGTGAGCGACGTCGGCCTCGAGCGCGGCGCGATCGGGAGCGGTCCTAACTTCGCCCGCCGCGTCGAGGATGTCGCGCAGTATCGTCGTGTCGCTCGAAGTGTTGAGGAAAAGCCCGGGGCGGCTCAGCACGAAATGCACCGCGCGGCGGAGCGCCTCGCGATCGCGCAGCGGCTCGTACCAACTGAATTTGCGCATGTCGCCGTCTGGCCATCGCCGGCGCGCCGCCGACTTGATCGTCTGCGTCGCGACGCCCCGTTTAGCGCATAGTTTCAGCAGCGCCTCGGCGTCCGCGGCGTACTGCGGGATATTCATCATCGTGAAGTTGTACGGAAACAGCACCGAGTCGAAGTCAAATCGCTCGAGGCTCTTAAGATGCATCGCGGCGACTTGAGTGCCGTGACCAGTGACGCCGATGAATCGCACCAATCCTTGCGCGCGCGCTTCGACCAGCGCTTCCAGCGCGCCGCTCGGACCGAGCGCCGCCGCCCATTCATTCTCCGCGACGAGGTTGTGCATCTGGATCAGATCGATCTGATCGACGCGCAGCCGCTCGAGCGACCGATGCAGGCTGTCGCGCGCTCCCTGATAAGTCCGATCGCCGGTCTTGGTCGCGAGGAAGAAGCGCTTGCGATGCTCGCGCATCCAGGGGCCGATTCTAAGCTCGGATTCGCCGTAGGACGCCGCGGTATCGAGGTGATTGATTCCGTACTCGAGCAGGATGTCGAGCACCTGGTCCGCTTTCTCCTGCTTCATCCCGCCAAGCGCGGCGGCGCCAAAGATCACGCGCGTGCTCTGATGACCGGTGCGTCCGAAAACAGTTTTTTCAATCACCGTTCAACTCTCCTCTGCGTCACTAGCCGTTCACGTACAAGGCTGACTCACCTCGCGGGCAGCCACGCGAGCGCGCCGGCGACCAGCGCCTCGACTCCAGTCGAAAGCGTTGGTTCGATCACCGGCGCGAACAGCGGCGAGTGATTGCTGGGAATCAAGTCCATGCCGCCTGCCCGTTCGGCAGCGCGGATAACACCGTAATCGAGCCCGCCGAAATACCAGAACACCGAGGGCACGCCCGCCGCAGTCCCGAACTCGCCGAAATCCTCGCTGGCGTTCACCGCGGGCGTCTGATGCACTCGCTCTCTGCCGAAATGCGCGCT
>NZ_JAUSKL010000072.1 GCF_030646925.1 Candidatus Binatus sp.
CGAACGGGACACTCATACGACCGCGCATGATCGCTGAAAACATTTTCTTGTCAACGCTGATCCGTGTTTCTGTTGGGGCGTTGCCTGGCCATTCCACAACCGAGATAGATCGGCCAATCTTTTCAGCGTGCGCGAGAAGGAGATCAGCGATGGTGTGGCGATGGCACGCGAGCGCTCCATCGAGCGACGGAAACTCGCAGGCGCAGTAAAAGATCACCCTTCGGCGTTCATCCGCTGCATGCAGCGCCAGATCGACCAACTCGGCGACGGCCGCCGGATTTTTGATCTGCACGCATCCACGACCAGTCGCTATCGCGAGGTTGCCGAGGTCCTGCATCCATCGGTAGCGCGCCGGTCCTACAAGGTCGCGGAATGCATTACCAACAAAACCCTTGGCCCGCCCTTGCCTTCGCAAACGAGCATCGACGAATAGAGGCGGACGGAACTCCCGCGATTTCTCCGCCTTGTCAAATGCTTCCGCGAGTTGCTCGGTAGCACTGCCCCACCCCCAGTATCCCCACGAAAACAGCGTGATGGTCATCGGGGTGGACGGAACCGCACCCCCGTTAGTATTCGGCCGGGAACGCGCATGAAGCCGAGTGCTCCCTTGAATGGAATCGGCTTCGCGAGATAGCGGAGATTCTCGAGTATACAATGCCATTGACCGCGGTTCGCCCACTTGCTTTTGGAGTCTCGGATGCAATCGACAATCTCAACCGATCCAACGATTGCTCCGGGGGCCGGGTCGTCTGGATCGAGGGTGCGCTTTAGCGCCTCCTCGCACTCGACCTTGAGACCCGCCTGAATCAAAATCCGTCCACGGATGTGGGTCCGCATCGGCCTGTTTTCGACGTCCTTGCCAAGATGAGAATCGCAAACGCCCAAGGCTGCCGGATTGATATGGCGCGCTGTTCGTTCAAAACCGCCAATTTCTCTTTCCCACCTTGCTCGAACCGCTGGATGGACACCGCGATGCTAAACGACGACGTTCATAACAGCGCTGCTCCGATTAGTTACGAAAAGCAAAATAGCACTGTCGCGCGTCAGCCCGAAACCGCGCGAAGTCGCTTTGGCGTAAGGTTTTTCGCCATGCTCTCTGAGGAGTACTCGCATTTTCCGTAAACTGAGAGGCGCTCTCTCAAGGACATACCACAAATTGTTCACGCCAAAGTCCCTTTGGAGCACGCGCGAAGCTTCGATTCGTGATAGTTCTGGAAATGATGAACTGGCAAGACAATTGGAGTTATTTGGGCGCTCGAATCGCCTCTCTGCTACAAACCGGAGAGTTCTTCACTCACGCGCTGGGCGCTAGGTGGCGCGAGGTTCCTTGGCAGATAGTTGAGGACGTCGTTAGGAATGCTGACAACACTTATTTCGCGATCCAGGATTTTAAATCGGAGCACCGTGAATCTGTTCCGCCAAAGGCGATGGTGCGGCTCCAAGAGTTCATCAATGGGTACTTCAATCTATTCCTGAGAGGTGATCCGACCGTCCAGAAGCAGAACGACATTGCCAACGGTTATGAGCGTATAGTGTCTCGGCTAACATTCCTGGCGTCCTTTCAATCTGAATTCAATCACTTAATTTCAGATCGCGAATTGTCGATTCGCAGCATGCTCGACAGAGCCTTTCTTCACTTGCGGAGAAGCATCGTCGCCGATCCATCAGTCAGTTTGCGCTGGCAGGAAGCGTTCGAAAAAGGAGAGGTTGCGTGCGAAAAGTTAGGTGGGGCCCATCTATTGTCCTTCGGCATTTATTCGTTCAAGGCGGCTTCACCCGGCGAGCGCACTGATCTCATCCTGGGAACTCCTCTTGAGATAACAGCTGAAGTGCGAAGTGCGGTGGACGCTCTGGTGTTGACCGAATGGAAAAAGGTCGCCAGTGCTGCAGAAGCACCGCGCAAAGCAGTCGAGGCTTTCGAGCAAGCGAAGATGTACGGGCAAGGTGTGCTTTCTGGATTTGAACTCTCGTCGAGACGCTATCTCGTTCTCGTCTCGAAAGAGCAATTGATACCGCTACCGGCCGATCGGACAGAGGGCGGCGTCGTGTACCAATTCAATAACATAGCTGTCCGGCCACTGCCGCCCTCAGTCCGCGCGAAGAGGTAACAGGCTGAGCAGTCCGGATGGTCTGCGTCGCACAATTTTCCGACATCTCGCACGTCCGAGCTGCAGCTCGGGCGCGAGGCCGCGCCAAGCTTGATGCGCGATGGCCGTTTGCGGGCATCAATCCGCCCGCTTTGTTGGCGGAATAGCATGGGATCGGACTGTACCTGCCGAGATGGGCACCTACTCGTGCCCGAGTTGGCGCTGCTGCTCGCTCCAGTCCGGTGATAGTTCGAAACGACCGTCCATCAGCATTTGAAGATTGAGGCCAGCGGTACTGCGACCCTCGACCGCAGCTTCGACGATTCGGGGTGCGAGGAACGCCAACTTCGTTAGTCGCTCGACGTAGCGCTTGGGGAGCCCGTCGCGTCGGGCAATTTCGGCCAGCGAGCGGACCCGGCCTGAGGCCAATTCGTCGAACCATAGCGTAGCGCGAGCGATGGCCTTCAGCAGTGCCAGGTCTACCTTTCTCGGCGCGTCTTCGCATCCCTCCAGAATGATCCGTGTCTCGACGCCGCGCCGTTTCATTCTGAGCGGCACGAGGCGCGAGAGGTGAAGCAAATTGGTAATCGGCACTTCGGCCCGGTCGAGGGACGGGACCGGAAGCTTGAGTGAAAGTCGAATGCCCTGCTCCAGGAGTTCCACCCGCTCGACCAGATCAGTCAGACAAGCTGCAACATCAATCGAGGCTATCAGCCGGCGGCCGTAGTCCATCGCCGCCTCAAGCATCGCCCGCACATCCGGAGATTCGACTCCTGACTTCTCCAGCGCCTCGAGCATGCCGGGCCGGTCGTCCAGGATTGCTCGCGCGGCGATCGCCACGGCCCGCTCGATCTCAGCCGCCGACAATCGCCAACCGCGTTGCGCGTCCTTCGTTGAGCCTGTGATCAAGCCTTTCGATACGTAGTAACGGTATCTCCGCGCGCCCTTTGCGGTGCATTGCGCGTAGAGTGGCTCTCCACTTTGATCGAAGAGCAGACCGGCGAGCGGGCTCGATCCGGCCTTGGTCGTGCGTTGGCTCCGCTGCGCGGCTTGATCGCGCAACTGTTGCTGAACCCTTTCCCACAGCTCGCGCTCGAGGATCGCCTCGTGCAGTCCCAGATGGCGTTCCCGCTTGTGGCGGATCTCACCGATGTAGATCGGGTTGGCGAGCAGCTCGTACAGGGCGCCGCGCGAGAACGATCGTCCGCCGGATTTGAGACCCTTCACCGAGATTCTAACTTTCGAGCTGACGCCGCGACGATCGAGATCTTCCTTGAGACGCCTCACGCTGCCGAGTTCCAGATAGCGCTCATAGATCTGCTTCACGGTCGCCGCTTCCGCTCGATTGATGACGAGGTGGCGATCGCGAACGTCATAACCGAGCGGTACGGTGCCTCCCATCCAGATACCCTTGCGCTTGGAGGCTGCAATCTTGTCCCGAATTCGCTCGCCCGTCACTTCCCGCTCGAACTGCGCGAACGAGAGCAGCACGTTCAGCGTCAGCCGTCCCATCGACGTAGTCGTGTTGAACTGCTGCGTAACGGATACGAACGAGACGCCCTGTGCGTCGAACACCTCGACCATCTTCGCGAAGTCTGCCAGCGACCGGGTCAACCGGTCGACCTTGTACACGACCACCACATCGATCAGCTTCTGGCGAATGTCTTCCAGCAGACTCTGAAGGGCCGGCCGCTCCATGCTGCCTCCCGAGTAGCCCCCGTCGTCATAGGCCGTGGTCACAAGTTGCCATCCCTCTCCGGCCTGGCTCTTCACATATGCCTCGCACGCCTCGCGCTGGGCGTGGAGCGAGTTGAAATCCTGCTCCAGACCCTCTTCCGAGCTCTTGCGGGTGTAAATGGCGCAGCGGCGAACACGAGACTTAGCTAGCTCCATCGGTCGTCTCCTCCTGAATGCTCTTCAACCCAAAGAACAGTGGTCCCGACCAGCGGGTGCCGGTTATCTTGCGGGCGACCTCGGACAGCGATTTGTACCGCTTCTTCTGAAACATGATGGCCGATTCAAGCACCGTCACCTGATGCTGGACGCCGTGCCAATCACGCAGCAGCACGGTTCCCGGCTTGAGCGTGCGCACCGGCGCGACACGAATGGGTCGTCGCGCGGATGCATCCTCGGCCACTTTGGCCAGCATGCGCCGCGTCGCCGATTTGAGGCCGCCGTAGGCGTTCTCCTGCAGGCGGTAGGCGATCGCGCGAATCAATAGGTCGCGGCCAATCTTCCGAGGGGGTTCGGTGCGATATAACTCGCGCCAGCGATCCAGCAGATGCTCGCGGCTCAGAGCCGCCAGATGGTCGATTTCGGCTGACAAATCCTCGGCGCTTTGGTTCTTAGCTCTCATGGTGCGTCCGTCCTCTCTCTCCGGGCGGTCACACCATTGCTCTTGCGCTGGCACGCATCCAGTCATGCAAAACGGAGAAATCTGGCGGTCTAGTAGTGGCCTAATTTGTCTGGCAGGAAGGGACCTTATTAGTATGCCGGATAGCTACAATCCAATTGCGAAAGCGAACGGCCAATGACACTATGAGCCGTCCGACCCATGCGAAATGTGTAAGCCTAACTCGATTGAAGGAGTGAAACCTTGGAACTAGAGAGGATTGTTGCAGAGTTGAAGCAGGAAAGGGGCCGCCTTGAACGAGCTATCGCCGCGCTGGAAGGAGTAGACGGGCGAGCGCCGATCGCGAAAAGAAGAGCGGCCGCTGCGACCACGAGTGCCACTAAAAAGCGTGCTGGAATAACCGCTGCGGGCAGAAAACGGTTGTCCGAGGCGATGAAAAGACGCTGGGCGGAAGGCAAAATGAAAAGTCCTGAGTAGTCTCGGCCTGACGGTGCGTGACGTTTTCCGCCAAAGCACCGAGCGAGTCGACTTCTTGAATGGCACTTTTGACGTGGCCGGGTCGATGTTCGCGTTCATCTTCTACTCGGCACTCGCGTTGTGGATCGCGTGAGACCCGACAGGATCACCAGACTCCTCCGCCAGGTGGCCAACGGAGCTTTCCTACCAAATAATCCCAACGGCCTCTGAAACTCGGGTAGTCTTCCGGATGGTATCGTTCGCCGGAGAGTCCAGATCTCAGTCGCGGCAGGTCGCGTGCCGTGCAGTACTCATAGACCGCAGGCGGGTTACCGAGCGCCAGCATCAGGGCCTCGGCAAGGTCCGGAGATGACACGCCGCGTTCCCGCGCCTTGTCCTTGGACTCGATCTTGATGCGAGCTCTGGGATCTATCTCGTGCAGGATGCCGGCAAGTTGCCCGAACGAACGGCTTTGGCCGCGCAAGCTAGCGGCCGGGGTGCTTTCCCGATGCGGCAGCCGACCCTGATCCGGCGCCTCCCGCAGCCGCAAGCGAAGTTCAGTGCTTGGTCGAATGGAGAAAATGGCCTCGCGTAAGAGCGCCGTTCGGAGCCGCAGGCGAGCTTCGCGGCGATTCAGAAAATGAATTGCGCCGTCCGAACAGTGTGAGAGCGGGGCCGGCTGACCGGCCCCGCGAGTCCCCGCCGCGATTCAAGGGACCATTGTTCATGAAATGATTGAGTGTCGAGGCATTCAACGACTTGTATGCCTTGCTTGCGCGATACTCACGAACGAACAGAATTATGTCGAGCGAGACCATGAGAGAGATGATGATTTCGGCCAGCACGCGACATGCCCCTCTTTGCTGCTCATCCTCGGAGTGAACGCGCAGCCAGTCTTTTTGTTAACAGCCGGACCGTTCAAAAAGCAAGGATGACTCCGAAGATTCGAGAAACCGTCCATTCTTCGCGGAACATGGAAAGGCGGGTTGACGTTCCACTGAAAGCTTATACCTCTTGACAGTGTGTCGGCAAAAGGAGCAAGTTGAAACGACACTAAAGCTTGAGGTAGAGGGTAAAAATCTATGTTTTTCGTACGAGGCTTAACGTCCCACCATAAAGAAGTCCTTATCAATCCAGAGCAAGTGCAGTATGTCTGCCGGCTGGGTCGCAAAAAAGCCGCCGTAATACTGACTCACCGCAAGCGGCGCTTGATAGTTGATCAAGATCCGCCGATGGTTGAACGACGATTCGAAGAGTTTTTAAAGGGTTTTGTTGACGCACATTAGGATCCCGACACGCCCAGCGAGGTTCACGTTGGCGCCTTTCCCGAGGGGCGACCATGACTAAAACGGGCGGCACAAAACCCGGCGGCGCTAACCTACAGGAGGTTGGAGGTTTGGCGTTGCATCAGACTGCAGCTCGGGCAGGGTGGTCTGTCGTCAGCGCTTCCGCTATCCATTGCCGGCTCGCCCGCGGTGATCGGCCAGTTTGACTCCCACGTTGCTGCGCCTCAGCCTGGCTACGCTTTCACCCTCGTGCTCCGAGCAATAGGTTCTAATCGAGGCGCTACCATTCGAATACGAAATCACCGCGACGGCTCTCGCGACCTGATCGCAGGAAAGAAGTTCGCAGGTTTCATCGAAATCGCCCTTCATCCTCGCAAGCCTCCAGAGATAAATCTTTGGCAAATAGTCCATGGTTCTTTAGTGCCCCCCTTTTGGAATCGGCGATGTTCCAGCGAGATGGCGTCCCGTGCGCATACCTCGGTCGACCATTTGGACGGCGCTCGGCTTGATGATCTGATTATGGGCTCGCCATGCTGAAGACTACCCCCACTTGGACGATGCCAGGCTGGAAAATGGAATGCCCCTGGTTTCGGTACGGTGGGACTCAACTCCGGAACGTTTAGGTGACGGATGCTTAAAGGACTTATGCCTCTTTTTCGCACGAAACAACCCGGCGCGCCTGTACTCGCGAGCCTCCTCAGCGCCCATACGCTGACCGGGCGTCAGCAACAGGTTCTTCAGTTGCGCTCAGAGGGTCTGTCGTGTCGGGCAGTCGGCCAACGACTCGGCGTCAGTGCGGAGCGAGTCCGCCAAATTGAGGCGCGTCTTCGCACCTTGGTTCGGCGTTCCTTGCTAGAAAGCGATGCCCTAAAGTGACAAGGGTCAAGAGAATGTCGCGTTTGTAGGGGAAGGTGAACGGGTAGCCTCGCATGGTGGGTACCCCGCAAGAATCGCTCTACCGGGTACGCTGGATTGCGCCGACGAATTGCGAACTGTAACCGTCGATTACACTATACTGGACCTATTGACCGCGGATTCGAGGTACAACCGATAACCTAAAGGAGCGAACCCTTGGAACTAGAGAAGATTGTTGCAGAGTTGAAGCAGGAAAGAGACCGCCTTGAACGGGCTATAGCTGCGTTGGAAGGAGTCGGCCGTGTAGCGCCGGTCGCGAAGAGGGGCTCGACAGCTACCGCGACGAAGACTCGCAACAAACGGGGTGGCATGAGCGCAGCGACAAGAAAACGGCTGTCCGAGGCGCTGAAGAAACGCTGGGCGGAGCGCAGAAAGAAAAGCGCCTAGCAGGGTGTTGATGAAAGGGCAGAATCACGAGCTGGGCTTGGTGTGATGACGGTGGGAAGTGAGTATTGAGGTCGCGAGCCGGGTAGTTACCGGGTTGGCCATGGCAGGTGCGGCTCGCTGGCAACTCGATTCATCCGCTGGGACAGAGCTTTGCGATTCGCAGCAGGTTGTAGGCGGCGCCGACCAGGT
>NZ_JAUSKL010000073.1 GCF_030646925.1 Candidatus Binatus sp.
AGCCACGACTTGCGCTCGCCTCTCGTCAATATTATGGGTTTCGCCAGCGAACTCGACGTTTTGCGGAAGCAAATCTTTGAGCGGCTCGGGGAACTGCGTGCTCAAGTCGGGAGCGAGCAGGATGGTGAAAGCGATGAGGCGTTGCGCAGCGACGTCGAAGAAGCACTCAGTTTCATCAAATCATCGATTGCGAAAATGGATCGACTCATCGGCGCCCTTCTCAAGCTGTCGCGCGAGGGGCAGCGTCAGTTTCAGCCGCAATTCATCGACATGTCGCAGTTGTTGCGATCTACTTTAGAGGCATTGGCTTATCAAGCGCAGGACGTTAACGCCAAGATCAGCATTGGAGAACTTCCGGCGATCACCAGCGACCGGCTCGCCCTCGAACAGGTGTTCTCGAATCTCATGGACAACGCGGTCAAGTATTTGCGGGCTGGCGTGCCTGGGAGCATCGAGGTCCGAGCGACCGAATCTGATGGAGCGATCACCTACGAGGTTCGCGACAACGGTCGCGGCATCGATGCAAGTGATCGCGAGCGTATCTTTGATCTGTTCCGAAGATCGGGCATTCAGGACCGGCCGGGCGATGGCATCGGCCTCGCTCACGCGCGTGCGCTTGTGCGGCGCCTCGGGGGCTCGATCAACGTCGAGAGTGAGCCTGACCGCGGCACCGTATTCAAAGTGATGTTGCCCAAGAGGTGGCCTCTGCCAGTAAGTGAGATGATGGCATGACCCAACCAGTTATAATCGCGATGGTCGAAGACGATGAAGGTCACGCTCACCTCATCGAGAAGAACCTCCGTCGAGCGGGAGTCGATAACAAGATCGTGCCGCTTAAGGACGGTGCGAGTGCGATCACGTTCCTGTTCGGTTCTGACGGCTCCGGTCGCGTCAACAAAGGCCGCACTTTGCTGGTCCTGCTGGACCTCAATTTACCGGATATGTCCGGCATAGATATCTTGAAACGCATCAAGGAGAACGAGCATCTCAGAGTGTCACCCGTGGTGGTACTGACAACGACCGATGATAAGTCCGAAATCCAGCGCTGCTACGACCTCGGCTGCAACGTCTATATCACCAAGCCGGTCGACTATGAGAAATTCGCTAATGCGATCCAGCAGCTTGGGTTGTTTGTGTACGTCATGCAGGTTCCCGAGGCGATCTAATGTCCGCACCCCGCGCTCGCATTCTCTACATCGATGACGATCCCGGCCTGTGTCGGCTCGTCCGGAAGGATTTGGAACGTCAGGGTTATGTCGTCGAGATCGCGGCCGACGGTGCAAGCGGCCTTGTGCGGATCGCACAGGGTGGCATCGACGTCATCGCCCTCGACCATTACATGCCGAACCAGGACGGGCTGGAGACCTTGGCGAGCATTCGCAACTTGGCGGAACCGCCGCCGGTGATCTATGTGACCGCGATGCAGGAAGGCCGAGTGGCGGTCGCAGCCCTGAAGGCCGGTGCGGCCGATTACGTCACCAAGGACGTACAAGGCGAGTTCCTGGCGCTTCTGCAGAGAGCCATTGAGGCAGCCCTCGATGCGGCAATGTTACGTCGTGCCAAGGAAGCTGCCGAAGCAGAGAGCAAGCGCAACTGGCAACTTACCCAAAGTATCATTGACACGATCCGCGATCCCCTGGTCGTTCTCGAACACGACATGACGATTGTGACTGCGAGTAAGGCTTTTTTGACGATATTCGGGATCACGGAGGCGGAGGTGCGCGGGCGGCGTCTTTCCGAATTAGGCCAGCACCAATGGGACGTGCCGGCCCTGCGACATTTGATGGAAAAGGTGCTCCCGGAAAACAAGCCGATCGAAAGTTTCGAAATCGAGGATAATTTTCCGGGTCTCGGCCGCCGCGTCTTCAACTTGAATGCTCGAAAAATTTCTCAACCGGGGAACCATGCCCTTCGGATGCTCCTCGTCTTCGAGGACATCACCGACCGCAAGCAGCGCGAGCGCGACGCCCTAAGCTTGACCAACGAAATCTCTCATCGGATCAAGAATAACTTGCAGGTCATCGTTGGCTTAATCTCCTACGAAGCCAGATCGACGGCAAAGCCGTGCGTTCAGGGCTATCAAGCCATGCAGGCACGCATCGGAGCAATTGCCCAGCTTTACGACCTGATATCTCAATCAAGCCGCGGCGGGACCATCGCTGTGGACGCATATCTCAGGGAAATCGCCAAGGCGATGTCAGCGAGCCTGCTTGGAAACACATCGGGCATCGAAATAGAGGTCAAGGCCGAAGCGTTGGAAATCGACCCCGATCGTGCCGTACCCTTCGGCCTTCTGGTCAACGAGTTGGCGACGAACGCCATCAAGCATGCTTTTCCTGACGGGACCGGACGTGTCGTGCTGAGCGTGGAACAGGTCGGCGACCAAATTGAGCTGACCGTCGCCGATAACGGTGTGGGCATGAAGGATAAGGATGCGGCGAAGATTCCTGAGAAACGTGGTTCCGACTACGTGGCTATCTTCGTGCGTCAGCTTGGCGGCACGATCGCCCCGTCGGGATTGGAAGAAACTGGTACGATCGTTCGAATACGACTTCCCTTGCTTATGGTCCCCACAGGGGGGGCCAAGCGCGTAGCTGCATAGCGCGCTTCCAGGTTGATCGGCGACGAAGTCAGCAGTCCGATTTCTCGAGTCTTCGAGAATGCGGATTTCCTGCCCGCTCCAATCCCTTCGAGGCCTCGGTATGCAGGATCCGCGGCTTTGCCTGCTTCACGGTGGTTACGTCCGGACGGCAGCTTGAAGCTTGCCGTAAACCTGTAGCATTCGCTCGATCATCGCATCGATTCCATACTCGCTCGCGATCGAGCGGGCGGCATCGATGGTTGCAGGTTTGGCCGCAAGATCGAGCGCGCGGCAAAGCGCCTGCGCGAGGCCCTCACCGTCGCCTGCGTTGCGGACGAGGCTCGGATCGAGCCGTGCGACCGCATCGCGAGCGCCGCAACCCGTGCTGGTCACGATCGGCAGCCCGCAGGCGAGCGCCTCGATCGCCGTTGACGGAAACGGGTCATAGACCGCGGGCAGGATCAGGACATCGGCTCCGGCATAGTATGGAAGCGGATCGGTCACCGGCCCGATCAGGCGCAAGCGTGTTGCCGCAAGGCCGGCCCGTGCCGCGCACGCCGTGTAGGCGGCTGGCCGCCGGTCGCTGCCGATCACCCATAGTTCGGCATCGGTACGGCTCAAGGCTAAGGCGGTAATCGCCGCATCTAAGCCCTTGCGTTTATAGCCCGACCCGATGAACAGAACGACTGGCCGGTTTTTGTCGACGCCGAGCCGCTTGCGAAGCTCCGTGCGGTACTGCGTACGCGCCTCTGGCCGAAACCGTGACAGGTCGATCCCGTTCGGGACATGATGAATACGTTCGCGCGCATAAGAATAGTGATGGACGATCTCGTCCTCGACCATGGCGGAATTCACCAGTACGGCCTTGAGACGCCGACTTGCGAACAAGCGCCGCTCGAGCGCGAGTACGCCGCGATGAAAGGGATCGAGCCATTGTGCTGCGCGAGCAAGTCTCGTCATTCCGCGCGCGCGATGTTCCAGATAAGCGGCATGCACGCCGTCGCCCGCACGGAAGACATCGCAGCACGGGATGCGTTCGTGCACCTGAATGATCGAACCG
>NZ_JAUSKL010000074.1 GCF_030646925.1 Candidatus Binatus sp.
GGCGCGATGGCGGACTGGATCAAGATCATGATCGCGTTCGACGTGCTGTTCGTCACCGCCGGTTACCTGCTGTTCGAGCATGTGGTAGGGCAGGGTCAGGATTGAGCGAGATTGAGATTGAGATTCAGATTGATCCGCGCGATGCAACGTAAGATTTGTAGCCGATGAATAACGCGATTCGAACCTGGCTCGGAGTGGCGGCGCTGCTACTGATGATCGCGGCGCTCTACATGGTGTTCGAGTACGTGCCGACCGAAGTGGACGAGGGAATCGTCCAGCGGATTTTTTATTTTCACGTGCCGCTCGCGTGGGTGGCGTTCGTCGCGTTCGGGCTGGTCGCGATCGCGGGCGTGTTTTATCTGTGGCTCGGCGATCAGATTTGGGACGATCTGGGCTACGCGGCGGCGGAAATCGGGATGGTGTTCTGCACGCTGATGCTGGTGAGCGGGTCGCTGTGGGCGAAGCCGATTTGGGGGACGTGGTGGACGTGGGATTCGCGCCTCACGACGACGTTTATTTTGTGGCTGATGTACGGCGGATATTTAATGCTGAGAGTGAGCGCGGAGGACTCGGCGCAAATCGCGCGGTTCGCGGCGGTGGTGGGAATCGTCGCGGCGCTCGACGTGCCGGTGGTGATCGCGTCGGTGCGCTTGTGGCGGACGATTCATCCGGCGGTGCTGGTGACGAAGCAGGGCGGGCATGGGCTCGAGGATCCGCGGATGATCGCGACGCTGCTGGTGTCGCTGACGGCATTCAGCGCGCTGTTCGCGTGGCTGCTGATGCTGCGGTTCTGGCAGCTGCGAACGCATAGCAGGATGGAGCAGGTGGCGCTTAGAATCGCGCTCGCGGAGGCGGCGTTGCAGGATCGTTGATGGAGCATTTCGGATTTTTGTTCGCCGCGTACAGCATCATCTTTGCGGCGATTTTTCTGTACGTGATTTTCATCTGGCGGCGGCAATCGGCGCTCGACAAAGAACTGCGCGCGCTCGAGGCGAAGCTGGCGGAGATGGAGAAGAAGGGGAGCGAAGGGAAGACAGGAGAGGGATAGGAGATCCGAAACCTCACGAGGTTTCGGGCTTCCCGTGGCGATCCGGAAGCGGGCGCGGTTGCGCGATGCCGGGCCGCGCGGCTGAATCGCGATAGAAGAAGATGCGGGCTCCGCCCTGTTAGAAAAATTATTTGGATACAGTTCCTAGAGGCGTTTGCTTGAGGATCACGAGGGCGCGGATGCTCCGTGTCATCCCGAGTGAGCCTTGCGACGAGGCGTGAAACCCGGATCCGGGATTTCTCGCTGCGCTCGAAATGACACGGGAGGGTTGACGATCGCGTTGAGGTCTCTGATTGACCTTCCGTCATCCCGAGCGGAGGCTGCCGGAGTCGAGGGATCTCGACGCGCGACAGTGCCGCATCTCAGGTTCGCAGCACGACGCCACTAGTCGCACTTTGTCATTCTGAGCGCAGCGAAGAATCCCGGATCTTTTTCTGTCAGCGTCGTCGATCCGGCGCCTGGATCGCTCCTCCTGCACCCTCACCCGCGCCCGACTGTTCGTCGTGCGCGACCTCTCCCGCAACCAAGCGGGCGAGTATAACGGACTTGACACCAAGACCAAATTGAGTGTAAAGTCTGTTTATGACAAGCCTTCGACAGATTCACGAAAACTACAAAACCCAAGACCAGTGCATGGAATTGCTGATTAGCCTTCGCTGGCCAAGCGGCATCGAATGCCCGCGTTGTGGAAGTCGCAAGGTAATCAGAATCAAGCATCGCCCGTGGAATTGGGTCTGCAAAAGCGGCGCTCAGGTGCTCGACAAAGAGACGGGCCAAGTTTTTGAATGCAAGAAAGGCACTGGCTATCGCTTCTCGCCTTTGGTCGGCACGGTGTTCGAGAATACCAACTATCCGCTGCCAGTATGGTTTGAAGTGATCTACCTGATTTGCCAGTCCAAGAAGGGCATGAGCGCGATGCAGGTTCAGCGAATGCTGCAAGAGAATGGTCGGCCAACCGCTTACAAGACCGCCTTCTATATCTGCCATCGCGTGCGAGCCATGCTCGACAACGACCAGTTTTCTCAATTGATGGGCGTGGTGGAAGTGGACGAAACCTATATCGGCGGTAAAGACAAGAATCGCCATTGGGACAAAAAGAAACATATGAAAGGCGGATGGGATAAGACGCCCGTCATCGGCGCGATCTCGCGCAAGGGTAACGTAGTCTGCAAGATGATCGAGCGGGCCGACGTGCCGACGATGAGCCGATTCGTCGCCGAAGCAGTCAGTAAGAAGGTTCAACTGGTCGCGACCGATGAGCACAGCGGCTATCAGTACTTGGATCGCTGGCAGGGTTTGCCCCATCAGACCGTACGGCATGGGCAAGGCGAGTATGTGCGTGGGATTGTCCACACGAACAACATCGAATCGTTCTGGTCTCTGCTCAAGCGCGGGATCGTTGGGACGTACCACAACGTCAGCAAGAAATATCTGCCACTCTACCTGAACGAATTTCAGTGGCGCTTTAACAACCGCAAGAACCCCGACATTTTCAAGGCGGCAATAGCAGGATGCTGAGGCGACCGAACTGGCGGGCGCTTCTGCATCGCAAGCCCAGAAAACCGGAGCCACTATCATTGCCAATGAATTCCCCACACGAAGAGCAGTGTAAGGCCGATACCGAGCGCAAACCCTATCAGTATGAATTGTTCAGGGCTTAAAAAATGACCCCCGAAACTGGAATCGCCGTTGCCACCGCCCTTGGTTCCTTTATCCTTGCTGTAATTTTCTATAGGTCTCATTGGCTGTGGTCTCTGGTTTGCGTCTTGATCTTCGTCGGTGCTCTCAGCTAGACGATAGAAGTATCCACGTCTTGCTCGATGCCGAACTTCCCGACGGGGAAGATATGACTCCGAAGTGTCCCTACCTATGAACAAGAAATTAGACGACAAAACCATCGTCCTGCATCCCATGACTTTCGAGGAAACGCTGCGACGAATGCTGAAGACGCCGCCCGTGAATCCAGCAAAGCGGAAAAAACCGCACCGGAAGCGACAAAAATAAAATCGTTCACTTCTTCAAACCCTCTAATTCTCGAATATGTTGTACCTCAGCTTTTGTCGCAAGAATCGAAATTGCGACAAAGTGGCATCGACGAAATCTGCAATCCTTTAGCCAAATAACCCCTACTGGCGCAGCCCCTACTTCTGTAACCGTAAAAATATTGTCGAAGTCACCAACAAAGATGTTGTGTTGGATGTCATTTTCGCCAAGCCCAGCCAACACCACAGGTCCATAAATCCAACAATCTTCAAAAGTCCATCCTTCAATGACCGCAAAACCCTCAGCGCGAGGCGGCCCTATAAGTTCCGTTATGTAGAAACGCTTTCCTTCAAGGTGTGATTGTGATTTTTCGTCAGCACTCAATAAGCGGGGTTGGTTCTGCAAATTCTCATATAGGCGGTAACCAGACACTATAATCGCGAGCAAACACGCCAGGCTAAACAAGTACAGCCACGCGGGCGACTCATTTCGTGTCTTTTGGTCGTAAGTTACCCGCAATCGCGAAAGTTCGGGCCAAAACAGCAGTAGCGTGAACACTATTGGCAGCAGAATCACGATCGCTTGGGTATATGGGTGAGTTGGCATCACCACCCCCAACCAAAGCGTGAGACACCACACCGCAAAACTGATTGCGGCCCGTGCTCTTTCCGTTGCCAAGCCTTGCTTGATCGACTGCCAGTTAGTTGCCATCGACGGGTATAATGGCCCCCAACCGGCTCGGTGTCAAGTCCGTTATACTCGCCCAGCAAAGCGGGCGAGGCACAGAAGGCGGCGGGCCTGCTCTCCCGCAACAAAGGGGGCGAGGTATTAAGAGGCGGCTCCGGCGAGGTGCGATCGGGATGACGGAGTGGGGCGGACCGGTTCCGTGTCATCCCGAGTCGAAGCCCTGAGCGGAGTCGAACGGGGAGCCTTGCGACGAGGCGTGAAACCCGGATCCGGGATTCCTCGCTCTGAAGACGCCGCTCGGAATGACACGAACGTGCTGCTGGCGAAGCGCGATGCGGGTCAGCTCGTCGGCGGAGACGCCTCGCGATATTTCAAAAGCCGCGCGACGTCGAAGTTGAAGAGCTTGGCGGCGTTGAGGCCGAGAATTTTTGCGCGATCGGTTTCGCTCAGATGTCCCATCTGGCGCTCGATCGCTTCGGCGGAATGCGGCCATGAACCCTCGTGATGCGGATAGTCGTTCGACCAGAGGAAATTGTCGGCGAGATCGAACTGCGCGGTGAGGCCGAGGCCGGCGCGATCTTCCTGGAAGGCGACTGCGCCGTGCGCGCGGAAATATTCGCTGGGGAGCATCTTGAGTTTCGGATAGGCCCACATGTGATGCTTGACGTACGCCTCGTCCATCGCGTCGAGCGCCCACGGGAGCCATCCGATGCCGGATTCGATCGCGGCGAATTTGATTTTGGGAAAATGCTCGAGCACGCCCGAGGCGCATAGTGCGGTGACCGGCTCGATCACCTGCACGAGTGCGTGCGCGACGTAGTTCATCACGGCGCCGCCTTCGCGGCTGGCGCCGCGCGGATCGCGGCCGGTGCCGATATGAAAAGTGATCGGCAGGCCGGTTCCTCGATGATCGACCACATCGGATCGTAAACTTTCATGTTGTAGTTGGGATCGCGCGCTTCCTGCGAATTGAAGACGGGCTTGCAGGGGAGCGTGAGTCCGCGAAATCCCAATTTTGCGACGCGCGCGATTTCGGCGACGGAGCCTTCGATGTCGGCGGTGGCGAGCGCAGCCATCGGGGACATCCGATCGATGTGCGGGCCGAAGGTTTCCCACGCCCAATCGTTCCAGACACGGCACTGGGCCTGAGCGAATTGCGCGTCGGAGGTGGCCCACATGAAGAGGCCCTTGTTGGGGAAGATGACTTCGGCATCGACGCCGTCGCGGCGATCGTCGGCGAGGCGATCGGCGATTAGGGCGCCGACCTTGTTGCGCTCGAGGTCCTCGCCGTCGAAGATGCTGTCCTGCAGGCGCGTGCGGCGAAGGCCGTCGCTCAGCACCCATTTGACGCCGTGCTGGTCGATCTCGATGCGTGGCAGGCGGCTGCGATACTTGGCGTCGAGCCGTTCGGCCCAGAGATTTGAGGGCTCGTTGGCGTGGCAATCGCAGGAGATCATCAGGTAGCGATTGGGGTCGCCGGGGCGCGCGGTGCGGCGCCATCCTGAGTGGCCGGGCGTTTCCAGTCGCCATCGATTAGCACTATCGATTGTCGCTGTATCCAATGCGGTACTCCTTTTCGGCGCGAATCGAATTCGTCGCCGTGTAATCGAAACGGCTCTGAGCCTTTCATATATAATGCAGCGATGCGGCCTGCGTCATCAACTGGAACGAAACACGATTGCGAGTTGAAATTTCGTGCGGATCTTGTAAGTGAACATCCCTGATGGAATTCCGCGATTACTACAAAACATTGGGCGTGGAACGGAGCGCGTCGGGGGCCGAGATCAAGGCGGCATTCCGCAAGCTCGCGCGCAAGCATCATCCGGACGTGAATCCGAACAACAAGGACGCCGAAAAGAAGTTCAAGGAAATCAACGAGGCGTACCAGGTAATCGGCGACGCGGAGAAGCGCAAAAAATACGACGAGCTGGGCGCGGATTGGGAGCACGGGGTATCGCAGGATGAGATGCGGCGGCGATACGCGCGTCAGCAGCAGGCGGCGGGCGGCGGCGCGGGGGGCTTCGAGACGGGCGGGGACTTCAGCGATTTCTTTTCGCAGTATTTTGGCGGCAGCGGCGGCGGACGATTTCATCGCGGCGCGGCGCGCGGATTTTCGGGGTTTGATTTCGGCAACGAGCAGCCGGCGCGCGGACCCGATCTGCGGGCCGAGGTGGCGATCACGCTCGGCGAAGCGATCCATGGCGCTAAGCGGCGGCTCGATCTGTCGGCGGAAGATCGATGCGCGACGTGCGGCGGCAGCGGGATGGTCGCGCATGAGGAGAAGCAGGGCAAGGCGCGCGTCATTCGATCAGCCGAGGAGTGTCCGACTTGCGGCGGGGAGGGCATGATACCGGCGCGGCGGACGCTCGAAGTATCGATATCGGCGGGAGCGGCGGACGGCAGCCAGTTGCGATTGAAGGGGCAGGGCGGGCATGGATCGCGAAAAGATTTGAACGGCGATTTGTTTATGACGATTCGGATCGAGCCGCATCCGGTGTTCACGTTGTCGGAACGGGACCTCCGATGCCAACTGCCGGTGTGGGACTACGAGGCGGCGCTCGGCGCGGAGGTCACGGCGCCGACGATCGACGGCAAGATCGCGCTGAAGATTCCGGCGGGCAGTCAGACGGGGCGCGTGATGCGGCTACGCGGTCGGGGGCTGCCGGCGCGCGGCAAAGATTCGGCGGGCGATTTGCTGTTCGAGCTCAAGGTGCTGGCGCCGACCGATCTTACTGACGACGAGCGCGCGCTGATGGAGAAGCTCGCGGAGAGTCGTCGTGAGCGCGGGGTTACGGATCCACGAGCGGAGTTGATGAGGAGCTGAGCGATGGCGCGGCAGGGGTCGTTATCGACGTCGAGGAAGAGGCGGCGCGGCAATGCGGGCGTCGTGCTGGTGAGCCGGACGGTGCTGTGCTCGATGTGCGGGATCAGCGAGACGCAGCTCGCGGTGTGGGAGCACGAGGATTTGGTGACGCCGGCGAGGATCGGGGAAGTCGAGGGGCGCGAAGAGCGGCTATACGATCGCGAGGCGATGCGGCGGGTGCGGGTGATCCGGACGTTGGGGGAGGAGTTGGAGGTGAATCTGCCGGGCATCGGGGTGATCTTGCATTTGCTGGATCGGATGGGGCGGTGAGGGGTTTCGCGTCGACTTTGATGCGTGGCGGTAAAATGTAGAGCAATCTAAGAGTTCAACTCTTTGCGTTTCGGAATACGTTTGCTTGTTTGAACATGTTGCGATAGCTCGCGCAATTCACCAATTGGGAAGGACAGCAAGGTTTCACCAATACCTTTTCGATGCTGGTATCGATCGTAAATAGGTTCTCCGGGCCCGTTGTAAATCTCCTCGTAGTGGCCGTCTTCGTACAGCTTGAAACCTAAGTAGTATGCCGGAGTTTTCACGAACGTTAGGGAGTCTTTGAAGGTTGCCTTAATCTGAACATCGCGGCCATCTGATGTGACTGCATCATGCCCCGGCTGCTGCACGAGATGTAGAGTAAGGTCGTAATCGCGTTCCGCGATAACTTCTCCGATGTCGCCCACCAAGCGGCCGTCGATTGTGAATTGTTGATTGGGAAAGGCTGCTCTCAATTGCTCGATACCTCGAACAATGAGACCGAGTGAATCAGAGATAGCTTGAAGCTTTGTCATAAAAAGGCTGCCGAGGACACTCTCTGTTTATCCGATTCAAAGGTCAGGCGGCGCGCACAACGCGCGGGGGACGCAGAGCGATGGTTACCTGAATTTCGTCATACGGCACGGTTGGCGCCTGCGCTCTTCCCTTGCCGCGCTTGGCTTCGAGTCTTACCAGTCCGAGCCGCTCGAACAGCGTGATGTCGGTACTGACGTTCTTGTAGTCGCGTCGCAGCAACCCGGCTAGTTCGCGCACCGAAGCCGGCCGATGGCGAGTGATAGCCAGCAATAGTTCCAGGCGCTTCTCGGTCAGAATCTGTCGCAGCTCCGCCACGCTCTCGAAATAAAGGCCCGCGTCCTGTGGCAAGCGGTTGCCGCGGGCGACCCGCTTGATCGCTTCGCGAAGAGCCTTTGACCGCTCAGCGCGGGTGCGGATGCCGATGTTAAGGCGCCGTGCGCTCATAGCTTACCCTCCAGAATCAGGTCTACGTCGCGCAAGAAGTCGTCGAGCAATGCGTCCTCGTTGACGAACTTGTAACGGGTCTCTTTACCGCGCAAATGCCGGTGATGCGACTTACCGCGATGAATATCGTAGAGCAAAACCACGCCGCCGCTCTCAAGGTCCACAAGGCAAAGGGAATACCGGATACCTTCCGGCAGCTCACGGCTGGGCGAGAAACTTGAGACTCGAACTTCCTGCAGATAACGCCCGCCTCCGATAACATCGCGCGCCTCAAGAATCACCGGCGGCATGGAGAAATTATGGCATTCGGTACCATAAAAGAAAAGAGGTCTGAAAGTTCAGAGATTGCTTTTGCTCGCTTACGCGGCTTTGATGGTGCGGGCCTGAAGGTTCACTCGCAGTTGCTTGCGGATGACGCTCAAGATCGCGGCCAGATTGTCCATGCTCGGATTGCCGTTTTTCGATAGCATCCGATGCAGGCTCTTAGCAGGCTTCGCGGTCTCGGCAGCTAACTCCTCGAACCCGACGGTCGCGTTCACGAGATCCCGCAGAATGAGACGAGCGGCATCCGGTTCGCCGTTGAGGAACAGTGTAGCGGCCTCGTCGAGCATCGCTTTTGGCGAACGCCGGATCCCGCTTCACGCGGTCGACAACCGTCTGTTTGAAGTCTCTAGTTAGTGCCATGTCGTTCATGTGTCAGCCTATCGGCTACGGCGTTTCGGGTACTTAAGGTTTTCCCAATCTATCGGAGCGGACGGGGTTACCATCGGTCCCGCGACTGCCTCGATTTCAACCTGCCATGCCTTCTGCAGCGATTGCAGGAGCTCATTGGCCGTCGCGCGCCGATCGTCGCGGCATGCATGGACCCAAAACATGTAACCCACTGGGTCACCCGGCAAACCAGCCGGGAAGGCGTTGAAGCAGATGATGTCATCGATTCCTCGAAATCTCCCGCCTTTCAGACATCTTGACGCTAAGTTGAGAATAGCTTCTGGCCCGATGGAATAGTCGCCATCCTGGGCAAGAAAGAGTACGCCAGTCGCGTTCGGCATATTGAGCGTTGATCTGGTGGATTTGATTTGCTCGTTAGCCTTTCTGATGCGACGCGCTATCGGTTCGCGGTACAGCGAAATCATCTCGTTCTGACAGTCGGGAGGGAGCCTGCGTAGTTCCAGTAGAGCCGTGCCATAAACGATCGGGACGCCGGGCCTTCTCTCGGTGAGCCACTTGCGATACAGGCGATTTCGCTTCGCGATCATCTCAGGATCGTCGCCTTGGTTTTTTTCTAGCCGCTTCAGTTCGCCTATTACGCCGTATTGCTGAAAGAGATAATCCGCATTCTTGTCCCGGTCCTGATGAGGCGGGAGTAGATCAGAGACCAACGCGCCGCCGACCTTCAGAACGACCCGCGCCAACGCATCCTCGACCGAGAACCGCCCATCCGCTGTATCGGTATTTTTCAAGAAAATGGCACCCATTCGGCACCAAGCAGTTTAACTCAAGTGCCTGAGGCGAAAAATCCTTGATCTTAATTGGTGGGCGGTGCAGGTTTCGAACCTGCGACCCTCGGCTTGTAAGGCCGATGCTCTACCACTGAGCTAACCGCCCGTATCGACGCATCGTAGCTTGGGCGCCGGAGTGCAGACAAGGAACCGCGTCGCCGCGGCGGCG
>NZ_JAUSKL010000075.1 GCF_030646925.1 Candidatus Binatus sp.
TCTCATCTTCGTCGCGCTGTTCTTGACCCAACGCTCGGTCGAGTCGGCGCGCTGGCGTTAGCGGGAAATCTGGATGCGGAGATCGTCGGCGCTGTACGGAATTCTCGGACTGGTACTGCTCGCTTTCGGGCTGGTCGATTATTTTATCGCGAGCGGCTTCCGCGTTTTCGTCTTCATCAATCTGATCGGCGGAGTGTTCGCGATCATCCTCTGGCTTACCTCGAGCCGTCCCGCCCTGGCCTCGATCGCCGGCCGCCGCTCAACCCGGTACGGCGCCAACGCAGTCGTCTATTCGATCGCGTTCATCGGATTGCTGGTCGCGATCAATTACATCTCGACGCTGCATCACACCCGGCTCGATTTGACCGAGGCCAAAGTTTTCAGCCTCTCGAGTCAGTCGATCAACGTGGTCAAACAGCTCAAAAAGCCGCTCAAGTTTTACGGCTTCTTCCAGGGCGGCGACAACGGCACTGCGCGCAGTCTCTATGAGACGTTTGCCTACTACTCGCCGAAGGTCACTTTCGAGATGGTCGATCCCGATCGACATCCCGAGCTTGCCGAACGTTTCAAAGTCACCACCATGGGCACCACTCGCGTGCAGTACGGCGGCGAGAATGGCGATGGCACCAACGTCGCCGAGCTGAATGAAGAAGCGCTGACCAACGCGATCATCCGCGCGACCAAGGAAACGAAAAAGGTCGTCGATTTTCTCGACGGGCACGGCGAAGCGGACCCGGACGACGCCGAAGGCCAGACCGGCTTCGGCTCGATCAAGACCGCGCTTGAAGGCGAGGGCTACACGGTCAACAAGATCGTGCTCGCGACGATGCCGAAAGTTCCCGACGAGGTAAATCTGATCGTCGCCGCCGGTCCGACCAAGCCGCTAGGCCAGCATGAACTCGACGCTTTGAGCGAGTATCTCAAGCACGGCGGACGCATGATCGCGATGTTCCGGCCGCAGCGCGCCGATTCGTCCATCGACGAGTCGGGGCTGGTTAAGCTGGTCGGCGATTGGGGTGTCAAGGTCGGCAATGACATCGTGGTCGATCAGGTCGTGCGGCTGTTCGCAGGGCCCGCGCTCGGCCTGAATCCGCTGGTGCAGACTTACGCCGAGCATCCGATCACCAAGGGTTTCAAGCAGCGCACCGTGTTCCCGATGGCGCGCTCGCTCACCGCCGACACGAACCTGAAGCCGGGCCTGACCGTCACCCCGATTTCCAAGACCAGCGATACCTCATGGGCGGAAGTTTCGCTCGACGTATTGTTCAAACAGCAGAAGGCGCAACTCGACGAGAAGGATACGCGCGGACCGATCGCCGTGGTCGAGACGGTGGACGCCAACCTGGAGACGCTCGGCTTCGGCAAGGGCACGGCGCGGATGGTCATCTTCGGCAGCACCGATTTCGGCGACAATCAGTACGTCGGCAATTTCTTCAACCGCGATTTCTTCGTCAACAGCGTCGATTGGCTGACCGGCGAGGAGAACTCGATCTCGATTCGGCCGCGCTCGATTCGCGCTTCGCGCTTCCGTCTTACCACCGATCAATTCGCGATCGTCTTTGCGCTCGCGGTGCTGCTGCTTCCTGAGATGCTGCTGATCGCCGGAATCGTCGTCTGGTGGGAACGGCGCAACTGAGCGCCGCCAACTTCGCTTGCTTCGATGCGGCCTCGCAACACCATCATCGCGCTGATCCTGTTCGCCCTTATCGGCGGCTACGCGTTCATCATGGCGCGCTATTCCGTCCCGGAAGAGCATCGCAAGCTGATCAATCTGAAGCCCGAGCAGATGGCGGAGATCGAGCTCAAGTCCGCCGATCGCGACATCCTGATTCGGCGCGAGAAGGGCAAGCCGTGGGTGCTGGTGAAGCCAATCGGCAGCGACGCCGACCAGTTCCAGTGCAACAATCTCGCGCACGCGATCTCCGAAACTGAACTGGTGCGAACCGTCGAGGAAAAACCGACCAACCTCGAACCCTTTGCACTCGCCAAGCCCACCACCGTCGTCACGGTGAAGACTTTCGACGGCAAGGCGCTGCCATCGATCGAGATCGGCAAGAATGCGCCGGTCGGCTTCAATGCCTACGTCAAGATGTCCAACAGTCCGGCGGTGCTGCTGACGTCGTCGGTGTTCCCGACCGGGATGAACAAGACCGTCAATGATCTGCGCAACAAGGATCTGGTCACGTTCAAAATGGACGATGTCCAGAAATTGATCCTGACGCGCGACAATGGCGAAACGATCGAAGTCGATCGCGACGGCGCGGGCTGGAAGGTCGTCAAGCCCGCCGCTTATGCCGCCGACGAAGCCGTAGTCCGCCAGGTGCTCAATACGCTGGTGAGCGCTCGAGTCGCGGACTTTATCGCGGATGCGCCTGCGAGCGTCGCGCAGTACGGCCTCGAAAAACCACATCTGACGGCCACTGCGATGCTGAAAAACGGCGGGCAGCAATCGGTGCTGTTTGGCTTCAAGCAGACCGAGCAGGGCAAGGGTGGTATCTACGTTCGCCGCGGCGAGCGCGCATCCGTGTACGCCGTCCCCGCCTACGTGATGACCAGCGCGAACAAATCGATTCTCGAATTACGCGACAAAACCGCGCTCAAGTTCGAGCCGTCGGCAGTCGAGAGCGTTGCGATCAAGACCAAGGACGGCAATTTCACCCTGAAGCGCGCGGCCGGCGGCAAATGGGATGTGATCGAAGGCGGGCAAACCTCGCCCGCCGATGTCGCCGTCGTCGAGCGTTTGCTGAGCGAACTCAAAGGTTTGAAAGGCGCGTCGATCATCGCCGATCCGATGCCGAATGCAGCGCCCTTTGGCCTCGACAATCCAGCCGTCGAAATCACGCTGACCGGCAAGGACGGCAAGCAAATCGGCGATCTCAAGGCCGCGATGCTCTCGATTAAGCCTTCGAGTCCGCCGCTGCCGGGTGAGTCGCCCAAACCGCGCATCGAGCACTACTTGAGCACCGGCGCGTCGAAGGCGGTGTACACGCTGAGCGATTATTACTATTCGCAGCTCGACAATCCGGCGTCGATTTACAAGGCGCGCACGCAGCCCACTCCCGCCCCGAAATAATCCCAGCGCTCGCCTGTTTGGGTAGCCGCGGGCCTCCGGTTGGGTAGCCGCGGGCCTCCGTGCCCGCGGTCTTCATAGGTGTTTTTTTGTGTAGAGCCCGCGTGGGCACGGAGGCCCACGGCTACCCATTCGTACTGGGTCGCGGCCACCCAAAAGGGGGTGCCGAGGCTCTTCACGACTCCGCGATCACGTGCGCGATCGCTTCCTTCGCCGTGTGCGTGATGCTCAGGTGGAAGCCGCTGATCTGCTTGCGGCGCGCAAACGCAGCCGCCTTGCCCGACAGCACGATCGTCGGCGCCTTGCCGCGCTCGCGCACGACCTCGATCTCGCTCCATCCGACGTTGCGATTCCATCCAGTGCCCATCGCTTTCATCGCAGCTTCCTTCGCGGCGAAGCGCGCGGCATAGCTCTGGTAGCGCGGGCGTCCGCGCGATTCGCAATACTCGACTTCGCCCGGCGTGTACACGCGCATCCGGAAGCGGTCGCCGGTGAGCGGTCGCGTGAGCGCGCGCTCGATTCGGTCCACTTCGATCACGTCGATTCCGGTGCCAGCGATTTGCGCCATCTCATCCTCTCGCCGATGAGTATTAGCTGCGGCGCAATGCGATTCAAAGTCGATCTCGAACTTAATGCGCAGCGCGCGCAACGCTTGCCGCGCGTCCTCGGCGAATCCTATTCTTCATTCGACCGTGATTAATGGTTGGAGGTTCCAGCAACGATGCTTTCGATCACCGTGAACAAAACCAGATGCATCGGCAGCGGCGATTGCGTCGAGACCGCGCCCGGGGTGTTTCAGCTTGACGACGAAGGAAAATCGCAGGTCGTGAATCCGACCGGCGCCGCCGATTCGTCGATCGTCGCGGCTGCGCGCTCATGCCCGGTCAAGGCAATCACCGTCGTCGACGGCGACACGCAACTCTATCCAATCCCGAAAAAGTGATCGGATCGCGCAAAGCAATCTGAAATGCGATGGCGCTGAGGAAGCATCGCGAGGGTGAACTCGTAATCGAGCAGACGCGGGATATCGCGCGCCTGCGCACGCTTCTCGACAGCGGCGGCATGATCACGGCTGGAATCGAATGGCCGGCGGCGTGCTACCTGCTCGCATTCTACGGCGACGAGGCGATCGGCGCGATCGGAGTCGAGCCGCAAATCGATGCGGCGCTGATTCGCTCGCTCTACGTGATCGAATCGATGCGGCGGAGCGGAATCGGCGCCGCGCTGGTAGCCGCCGCGCGCAAAGCCGCGCACACTCGCGGCGCGCGCCATCTTTATTTGTTCAGCACCGAGGCTGGCCAATTCTTCATGCGATTGGGCTTCGAACGTGTCGCGATGCCGCAACTGCTCGACGCGCTGAGCTGCGTGCCCGAGGTCGAATACTATCGCGCGCGGCCGGACGAGCTTGCGCGCGAAATCGCATTCCATCTCGACATCTCGCGCGACGGCCTGATCGAGCGATAGTTCCCGCCGAGGTTCGGCGCAAGTATCATGTGTTCCTGGCGGTTCTCGATATGCTGACCCGGCAACAGCTCGACGATTTCGATCGGTGCGGGATTCTCCGCGTGCCGAATGCGATCGCGACTGCCGACGCCGAAGCAATGTGCGCCTGCGTGTGGGGCAACTTGAGCCGTCGCTATCCTGTTCGCCGCGACGATCCCGAGACCTGGACGCCGCGCAATGCTTTGATTCGCGCGGATCCGTGGGTTAAGGCGCTATGCTCGCGCGCCGAAGATGCCGATCGTATCGAGCGATTCATGAACCGCGGCGCGAATGTCGATGGCATCGAGCTGCGTGTCGTCGAGATGATCGGTGAGCCCGGCGACGTCTATCTAGTGCATCCGCTGATGCTGCATGCCCCCGCGATAAACTGTGCCGCCACTCCGCGAATCGTGCTTTCGAGCTTCGTGTACCGAAACGGCATCCGACCCGAGGCGCTCTACAACGAGCAATGAAAAAGGGCGGCCATCATGACCGCCCTTCGTCGCGAAAATTTCAAGTGTTACTTGCGCGCGATCTCGTTCATGATGTGCACTTCCGGACGGCCATCCAGATGCGCCCCCAGTTTGCCGCCCAGTTCCTTCATGTGCTCGGTCTTGCCGTGCGAATCGAACGAAGCCTGGTCCTGGTAAACCTCGTAGAACCAGTACGTGGTCGGGTCTTTTTCCACCTTGTGCAGCACGTAGGCCTGCGTGCCGGGCTCGTTGGCGCGCACTTTCGCGATCATGTCCTTGAAGGCCGCTTCGACCGCAGCTTCGCTGCCCTGTTTGGCCTTGATTTTTGCAAGTACCGTAATTGCCATCGCTATCTCCTTGGATGCTGAATTGGGCGCGACTGCCGTCGCCGCTGCCCGTGATGCGAATCAAATGATCCGATCGCCGTCATATCCGCACCCGCGCGGATTTACAAGCAGATCGCGCGAGCGCCCTGCGGCTCTTTTCAACCGCCTCGCGCTCGGCTAACACCAATTGCCACGGCTGCGCTGTCAAAGCGCGGCGCCGACGGAGACTCTGACGATGCTTGGTTTTGACCTCACCGACGAACAGCGCGAACTCAAGAGCCTCGCGCGGAAGTTTGCCGAGAATGAAATAATTCCGCGCGCGCGCGAATGCGACGAGAAGGAAATCTTCCCGGTGGACATCTGCCAAAAGGCGTTCGACGCGGGCCTGATGAATTTCGGCGTGCCCAAAGATCTCGGCGGGCCCGGCCTCGGCGTGCTCGACACGAGCCTGATCGTCGAGGAACTGAACTACGGATGCGCCGGTATCTCGAACGCGGTCGGCGCCAACGATCTCGCGACGCTGCCGGTTCTGATCGCTGGCAACGCTGAACAGAAGAAGGTTTACCTCGGCCAGTTGATCAAGCAACTCACCTTCTGCGCGTTCGCGATCACCGAGCCATCCGCGGGCTCCGACGTCGCGGCGATGACCACCACTTACCGCCGCGAGGGCGACGAGTTTGTCCTCAACGGCAACAAGCACTTCATCTCGAACGGCTCGCGCGCCGACTGGTACGTTACGTTTGCGACCTCGGACAAACGGCTCAAGCATAAGGGCATCTCGGCGTTCGTCTTTCCGTCGAATGTGCCCGGCCTCACGCGCAACCGGATGCATGGCAAGCTCGGCCAGCGCGCCGCCGACACCGGCGAGATTTTTTACGACAACGTGCGCATCCCGGCGAGTTCGCTGCTCGGGCGCGAGGGCGAAGGATTCAAGTATGCGATGGCGACGTTCGATCACAGCCGGCCCGAAATCGGCGCCATCGCGATCGGAATCGCACAGCGCGCGCTCGACGAATGCCTCAAATACTCGAAACAGCGCAGCGCATTCGGCCAGCCGATTTCGAACTTCCAGGCGATCCAGTTCATGATGGCCGACATGGCGATCGAGATCGAAGCGATGCGGCTGCTCACCTACAAAGCGGCGTGGCTGGTCGATCAGGGCCAGAGCCCCAACGCGATCTCGAGCTACGCCAAGGCCTTCAGCGCCGACGCGTGCATGAGGATCACTATCGATGCGGTGCAGATTTTCGGCGGCTACGGATACATGAAGGAGTATCCCGTCGAGAAGCTGATGCGCGACGCAAAGCTGCTGCAGATTTACGAAGGCACCTCGCAGATTCAGCGGGTCGTGATCGCGCGCAATCTGCTGAAGGAATAGTGGCACAGGCTTTAGCCTGTGGAGAGGCGGCCTACTGCTTTTGCACCGGATGCGGCATCGGCGGATCCTCGGTCTCCGGTTCCTTGCCGGTAACCGCGCCGACGTAATCGCCCTTGTGGTAGATATCGACCTGGCCCGTCGTCGGATCCGGGAAAATGTTCCATTCGTCGGGCGGCGGCGGCTCGCTCGGCGGCATATAGACGATCGGCGCCGGCTCGGGTGCGGGCGGTGGCGGCGTCGCGCATGACGCCAACGTCATCGCCGCGGTGAGCGCCGACAATCTCGCCAACAGCTTGATACAATCCATCAGGAAACGGCGCAGAAGCGAACAGATGCCCCGATCGCCATTTTCGCGCCGCTGATGCTGAATCGCAAGAGACGCTCTCGATCACCGCGTGAGCGGCCGACCTCACGCGAATCGATTGCGGCGTCCTGATGCGCGAATCGTGGCGCTAAACGCGCGGCGAGTTGCACACCGCCCACGCCGCATCGGCCAGCGCCGGTACGCGCTCGGTCAGGCCCGCGAACAGCGGATCGTCGGTCTGACCGCGCACAAAACGCGAGTAGCTGCCCTCCATGATGATCGCGAGCTTGAACAGCGCGAACGCCTGGTAGAAAACGAAATCGCGCATCGCGCGTCCCGTCCTCTGCTCGTATAGATCGATCATCTCGCGCCGCGACAGATAACCTTCTTCGGCGGCGGTGCTCGCGATGATTCCGCCCGACGTGTCGGTTGGATCCGGCCAGTAGGAGAGCATCCAGCCGAAGTCCGCCAGCGGATCGCCGATGGTGGACATCTCCCAGTCGAACACCGCGATCACTTTGCGCGTCGCAGGATTCCACATCACGTTGTCGAGCTTGAAATCGCCGTGCACGATCGTCGGCGTGGGCGACGCGGGAATGTGCGCGCGCAGCCATTCCTTGACCTGATCCATCACCGGCAGCGGACGCGTGTACGGAAGCGTGCGTTCGAGTTGATCGACCCATCGCTGGAGCTGGCGCTCGAGGTAGCCGTCGGGACGGCCAAAGCCTTCGAGGCCCACCGCGCGCCAATCGACATCTTGCAAATCGGCGAGCAGATCGACCATGACGCGGCTCACGACGCGGCGAATCTCGGGCGTCGAGGCAAAGTTCTTGCCATCGGCGCGAATCACCTCGCCCTTGACGTACTCCATCAGGTAAAAAGGCGCGCCAATGTAGGACGGATCGTCGCACGCGGCATAGATGCGCGGCACCGGCACCGGCGTGTTCTGCAACGCTTCGAGCACGCGCGCCTCGCGCATCACGTCATGCGCAGTCGGCAGCAGCGGGCCTCGCGGCGGCCGCCTTAGCGCCCACGAATGCCTATCGAAGTGAATCAGATGGACCTCGTTCGAGTGGCCGAACGAGATGTTTTCGGATCGGAGTGCGCTGATATCGCCGAGTTTGCGTTCGGTGATAAAACGTCCGAGTCCAGCGAGATCGACTGTTGCCGAAGGTCCGGTCTTTTCCTGCGCTGATGTACTCATCGAGCCGTACTGTTTTCGCAATTACGGCGCGAGGTCAAGCGTCAGTCACACCGCTGACGCTAGCGGTAGCGGCGAATGTGCCCGAGCCGCCACATCTTCCACGAATAGTAGAGCGGCCCGGACATCCCGAACAGCAACATCCCGATGAGTGCGACCGCGATTGCCGAGGCCGCGCGATTGCCGCGCGTGCCGCGCAACACGCCGTCGTTCGCGACGCTCGGATCGAGTCCGGAATCGGCAAGGATCGCGAGCGCCTGGCGTGAAATCCAGAGCGCGGCGTCCCATACCGGCTCGACGGCGCCCGCCGCAATATCGAGCGAAGCATTCATCGCTCGCGCGATCGCTCCCGGATAGATCAGCGCCGACTGGTTCGGCTGCTCTGCGTGGCGATCCGGCCGCACTGCCCCGGCCTTCCCGGCCGCAGTGACCGAATACACGTGCTGGCGATGACCGGTTCCTGGCGCTGCGCCAACCGGGATCGAAGACCCTGCGATCAGGATCGCGATACTGATCAATCCCGCCGCGACGAATTGCGAGACGGCGTCGGAATCATGTTCTCTGGCCGGTTCGAAATGATGGCTTGAAAAAGGAGACGGTACCTTCATCGCGATTCCCCCGACTTTGCTGATTGTTCATATCTACTCATAGTAGGATTTTGTGTCAATCCCGGCAGAAGGCGAAGGAGGCATCGTGTGGGCACATCAGGGCTGTCGCTCAATTGATTCGGCTATCTGACTGGGTTTTCACTCGGTTGGTCTGTTTCAACGGATTGCTACCCCTGCTTCTCGGCCCTGCGCTTACTCTTTACTTGACCGGCGCATAGAGCTAATTGGAAAAAGAACGAACCACGCGGACCGCCGCGAATCCAGCCAGCCGAGGCGCTCAGGCAACTCGAGCGGTTGGATCAGATGCTGAACAGCCATGCCCCTTAGTTGTCTACGCGACGGCAATCTTCTGGCGTCATTTCTATTGAGTGATGACGAATGGTCGACCGTCAGGACCAACTACCGGAGCATGAGTCTTTCGATGCGCTGCTGCTCCAGCCCAGCGATCCCCAAGCTGAGCAGTTTAGGCACACGCTTCTTTGCTCACAAAAGCAGCGGGGCCTGCCAGACCGCTGACGAATCTCCTGAACACCTTAGGGCGAAGTTCATCGTTGCAGAGACCGCAAGAGCGGCAGGATGGCACGCTTCCACCGAAGAGCCTGGGAGCGATCCGGATGGCAACCCGTGGATCGCGGACGTCCTCTGCACGCGGGACAAAGCCAAAGTGGCTTTCGAGATTCAGCTTGCCGAACAATCGCTCGACGAATATCAGACGCGCCAGAGGCGATATCAGCGATCCGGTATCCGTTGTCTCTGGCTAACAAAGTTACGAACGAACGGCTCGTCTATCGAGTCGGTTCCGCCGTCCAAGGACTTCCCGCTCGTTTTGCTTGACGTAAAAGAGCCGGCAAACATGACGGTGCGGATTGAAAGAAGCGAAGCCACGATTCCGCTGGCTGACTTCGTGAAAGGCGCGCTCACCGGAGAGTTTTTCTGGGCCGAGGCGCATTCGGGCAGGGTTGATGTGGAACTTCAGGTCGCCTCGATCTCATGCTGGAAATGCCACTCTCCCATCAGAGCTATTCGAGGATACGTCATCAACAATAAACTCGTCACGCTGGTGCAAATTTCGGACACCAATGCGATAGCTCTATTCGCTGAAAATCTACGCAGTCAAGATCCCCGCGTAACACCCGTATCGAAGCGCTACAGCAAAACGTCGGGTGGCCGATACTTTGCCGCTTCGTGCCCTTTTTGTCAGGCTTTAATCGGCGACTGGTTTATGACTGCAGACTTCTTCACCGAGACAGTAGATTGCAACTATTCCAACTGCAGCTGCCCGGAGGCTGGCGTCTTCGGCTTCTATCTGGGCTGCCACGTTTTTGAATACCATCCGATCACACTCAGCGTCGCACGGCGGGATCTCGCCTATCTCCCAGCAGCAACATGGAAGTGGAGACCCTTTACGCGCGGCGCCACCGTTCGGATGCACTCGAAAATCGGCCAAGAATTAAAGTCGCAATTCGACTTGCCCAATGCCTGATAACCGCGCGCCGCGATCGGTATTTTCGAGACCCCGCCGGCCTTTGAATTCCACTCGCCCGCGAATCCGGCTTGCGACTGCATTCGCCGGAGCTATACAAAAGACCTCGTGGATGCGGCGCAGAAGTTCCCGGTTGAGATCGCGGTCCGCAACCCCGCGGCAATCGTTCGGCTGCTGAGGCCGCATCAGTGGATCAAGAACGGGCTGGTGCTGGCGGCGCTGGTCTTCAGCCAGCGTTTGTTCGTGCTCGGAGACGCATTGCTCGCAGCGCTCGCGTTCGTCGCGTTCTGCGCGCTCTCGAGCACCGGCTATGTCCTGAACGACATCGCCGACCGCGAGGCCGACCGCCTGAATCCCGAAAAATGCGATCGTCCGCTCGCTCGCGGCGATCTCTCGGTCGCGACCGCGCGCAGGATCGCGCTCGGCCTCGGCACTGTCGCGCTGATCCTCAGTATTCTGCTTGGGCCGCATTTCCTCGCGATCGCCGTCGCCTACATCGCCTTGCAGTTCGCGTATTCACTGTGGGCGAAGGGCCAGGTGGTGATCGACGTGATCGTTGTCGCCATCGGCTTCGTGATGCGCGCGTTCGCCGGCGGCGCCGCGATCGATGTCACCGTGTCGCCATGGCTCGCGTTCATCACTTTCGTGCTCGCACTTTTGCTGGTGCTCGCGCGGCGGCGCCACGAATTGATCCTGCTCGGCGACGGCGCTGATGCTCATCGCGGGGCGCTCTCGCAGTACAGCGTCAAGCTGATCGATCAGATGATCTCGATCGTGGCGGCCGCGACGCTGGTCGGCTACATGATCTACACCGCGTCGGCGGAGGTCGAAGCGAAGCTCGGCACTCCGCACCTGTACCTCACGGTGCCGTTCGTCGCCTTCGGAATCCTTCGCTATCTCTACCTGATCGACGAGCGCAATGAGGGCGGCGACCCCGCGCGATTGCTGCTCCGCGATCGGCCGCTGATGCTCGCCGTCGTGCTCTGGATTCTGACCGATATCGTGCTGCTGTATTTCTAGCCGCTCGCGCTTTTCTTTACCTCGCCCGCTTTTTTGCGGGAGAGGACGCCGAAGCGCGTTAGCGATGAGGCGGGTGAGGGTGCAGATCGTGCTGAGATGGCATCGACGGTGAAGAATCTCGGATTTCTTTCCGGCGTCGGACCTGCACCCTCACCCGCCGATCCCTCACTTCGTTCGGTATCGGCGACCTCTGCCGCAAAAAAGCGGGCGAGGTATTTAATACGCCGGCAGCACTCCGGTCGGTGATCCTGCGAGGCCCATGGTCTGAAATGGATTGCGCCCGAAAGGACTGCGGCCCGCCGAGCCGAGACCGCCCAGCGTGAGCTGGAACTGGACCTGCACTTCGTTCGGATTGTACGAATCGATCACGCCGACATCCGCCGCCCAGCAATCGCACGGCGATTTGAGCCGTACGCCGTACTGGGTCGAGAGCATCTTCTGCGCCGCGAAGTCGTACGACGGCGCGAAGTAGAATCCGAATCGATTGAACACGTCGGTGTACATCCGCCCGGTCATCAGCGACGCGCCGTTGCCGGTTGTGCCTTCGAAAACCGCGGCGCGCGGACTCGAGTAGTTGTATCCGAACTGGAAAAACGATCCCTGCAGCGCCTTGCCCATGTAGAGGTTCGGCTTATTCCGCCCCGACCACGGCGGCTGAATCGTCACGTAGGTGTTCGCGTAGGTGACGCCGGCGTGGCTGCGCGGATTGTAATCGACCTGCGAGCTTATCGCCGCGATCGAGGTCGGATAGATATTCAGTATCGCCTCGAGGTCGGAGATATTCGAGCCGTCGATCGCCACCTGATGGCTGAGGTCGTAGGCCTGCATTATCGTGAGTTGCGCCAGTTGCTGCGAATGGGTGCCCTCGCGAAAAATCGCTCCGCCCTTCGGCGTCAGCGATTCGCCCGGCTCGTTCGCTTGATGATACGGCCCCACCGTCGAATCGCGCTCGGTCAGCGGCTGTCCCGGCGTCACGTCGGTCGCCTGGTCGGGCTCCTCAGGTTGATCGCGGAGCTTGCCGAAGAGCCGCATCGTCGTCCCGTACGTGATCAGGCTGCGCGGGTTGAGGCGATCCATCTGATCGAACAGCGGCAACCCGCCCTGCGTGATCCGCGGTACGTAGGCGTACGTCGCGAACGGCTCAATCGTATGCTTCAGCTTTTCGATACCGTGCCAATCGCCGAGATCGTACACGCGATCGAGCACCGTCGAGATTCCCGCCTTCGCGTATGGGATCGCGTTTCCTTTTGTGCTGGTCTGATCGATCGGTCCGAGCGATACGCCGTTGTTATATGTGAACGGACCCGGCGTGCCGACCGGCGTGATCGTCGGATTGTGCCCCGACGTGTCGTACAGCGCGGCTTTGCTGCCGACGGTTCCGTAACCAGTCACGTAGTCGCCGAAACGCCACGGTAGCGTCACTCGCGGATTCGCGCTGAGGCGGAGTCCATCGACGCCTTTGTAGCGATAGAAATTAACCGCCTGCGCGTCGAAGTCGGCGAACATCAGATGGTTGAACAATTCCTGGCGGCCCGTGATATCCAACTGCGGCAGTCGTTGCAGCGCAAATTCCTGCGGTTGAATCAAATCCTGATTCCACGTGCCACCAAACTTGACGAACACATTTTCGAATTCCTGGATCAATCCAAAATGCGATTGCGCATTGCGCAGCGAGCCGAAATTCGTGCCGAAGCCGCGCGACAGCGTCCACACGTTCATCTCGCGCAGGTAGAGGCTGTCGCTGACGGAAATCGTATCCGCATAGGCGGTCAGGCTGTCGGTCAGATGCTGCCGCGTCATCCCGATTATCCCGTAGCGGTTCACCGGGATATGCGGATCGGCAATTTCGTTATCGACGGTATCTTCGATTCGATTGCCGTTGGTGCGGATCGATTCGTCGTAAAACGCGCCATCGACCCAGAGATAGTCGTCCTTGCCGTTGCTCAGCCGATATTCCGCAAGCCCGCCGATTCGCTGCGACGTTTCGATATCGAGCGCGGCCGTCGCGTCGGAACTTTTGTTAATCGCGAGATAGTACGGCTGCAGCCATTGGAATCCGCGGATATTCGATTGCCCCTCGCGCCCACTCAAAAAACCGCTGTGGCGCGACGAGTCCGCCGGAAATTTTGCAAACGGCAGCGACACCAGCGGATGCCCCAGCACGTTGAATTTGCCGCCCTTGGCAATGCCCGACGTGCCGACGTTGACGTCCATCTGATCGGCCGTGATCGACCAGTCCGGCGTGCCTTTCGAACATCCGCAGGTAGTAAAAAAACCCTTGGTTACCTGATAATTTTGGCCCTGGAGCTTGGCGATCTTTTGGCCTTCAAGATGATAGGTGTCGTGCTTCGCGAGCACCTTGGCGTCGTACATCACCAACGTCTCTTTGTTGATATCGATATGCGCTTCGGTCGCCCAAATCTCGACCTCCGGATCGATCAGATGCACATGCCCGATTGCTTTCGCCTGCCGATCCCGCCGCACCACGTCGATTTCGTCGGCCTTCAGCACGCTGCCGCCCTGCGTCATCACGGCGTCGCCCTTGACGATGAAAGTATCGGTCTTCGAATCGTAGATCGTCTCGCGGCCAGTGATATTGATCGGCTCTTCGTGCTGCGCGCGGACGGTTTGAGGGATTCCTGCGGAGTGCTGCTTGCCCGCGGCGCTCGCGATTCCCGACGAGATCAGGATCGCAGTCCATAGCGCCGCCAGAACACGGATTTTAAACGTCGGCTTCAGGAAACAAACCTTTGCGGCCGTCGCGCGCCAAAAAGTACGGATATACTTCGCCGATAAGATACACCGAACCGGTAATCAGCACCACGTCATCCGCGCGGATTTCGGACATCACGCGCTCCACCGCAGCCATCGGCTCGCGCTCGACTCGCGCCGGCGCGTGCGCGGAAAAATACGGCAGCAGATTCTCGGGCTCGAGCGGGCGCTTCGGCTTCACCTTCGTCAGCGTCACGTCGCGCACGCGCGGCCCCAGCATCGCGGCCATCTTCGGCCAATCCTTGTCGGAGAGGCATCCGAAAATCAGCCGCGGCTTCACGGCACCAAATTCCGCGGTCATCGTCTCGAGCAGGGCCGCGATACTCATCTCATTGTGCGCGCAATCCAGAATGACGGTGGGATTCCGCGAAACGATATCGAAGCGGCCGGGCCAGTAGATGTCCCTCAGTCCGCGGCGAATCGAATCCTCGTCAATGTTCCAGCCCTGCGCACGAAGCGCTTCCAGCGCCGCAACCGCGATCGCGCCATTCTCATGCTGGAATGGACCCGCCAAACCGATTTCGAGATCGAACAAGTCGAGGCCGAGTCCGTGGTAGTCAAAGCGATGCGCCGGCGATTGCGATCGATACGAAAAATCGCGCTCGATCAATCGCACCGCGCTATGGCGATTCGCCGCGATCGAGGTCAGCACCAGCCGCGCGTCGGGCTCGCGCGCGCCAATCACCACCGGCACGTCGTCCTTGATGATGCCGCCCTTCTCGCCCGCAATCGCGCCAATCGTATGGCCCAAATACTCAATGTGATCGAAACCGATCGGCGTGATCACGCTCAAAATCGGCGTCACCACGTTGGTCGAGTCGAGGCGTCCGCCGAGTCCGGTTTCGATCACGGCGACATCGACGCCCGCGTCGGCGAAGTAGAGCAACATCATCGCGACGGTGAACTCGAAGAAGGTGAGCGCTAGGCCGGCCCGCTCGTAAATCGCGCGCAGGCGTTCGATATAATCGAGCAGCTGCGCCGCAGGGATTTCGGCGCCGGCGATTCGCGTGCGCTCGGAAAGCCGCACCAGATGCGGCTTGGTGTAGAGGCCGGTACGATAGCCTGCAGCGCGGAGACAGCTATCGAGTATCGCGGCGACACTGCCCTTGCCCTTGGTGCCGGCAATATGCACCGCGCGGAGCTTGCGATGCGGATTGCCGATCAGGTCAAGCGCCGCGTCCATCCGCTCGAGTTTATAAATCTCGCCGCGCGCCTCGAGCGAGAACAACCAATCGATGGTTTTGCTTAGCTGGTCCATCCCGATTGCCCGAGTTTAGCGACGAACACTTTTCGGCGAAAGCCTCCCCCGCGCGGATTTACTTCTTACGGTGCCGAACAGCTCCGGTTCCGCGATTGGCGCGGGGGCGGGTTAGCATCGCGAGGAGGCGCGCGAGCGTGAAGCGCATCTGATGACGCGGGACGATCGCGTCGAGCATCCCGTGCGCGAGCAGAAATTCCGAGCGCTGAAAATCGTCGGGTAGCTGCTGATTCGTCGTCTGCTCGATCACCCGCCGGCCCGCGAAACCGATCAGCGCTCCCGGCTCCGAGATATTCAGATCGCCGAGCACCGCGAACGACGCCGCAACGCCGCCCGTGGTCGGATCGCATAGCACCGAGATGTACGGCAGGCGCGCATCGCGGAACCGCGCAATCGCGGCCGACACCTTCGCCATCTGCATCAGCGAAAGCGCGCCCTCCTGCATCCGCGCCCCGCCCGACGCCGCAAACACGATCGCCGGCAACTTGCGATCGCACGCGAGATCGAACAGCCGCGCGAGTTTCTCGCCCACCACGATTCCCATGCTGCCGCCCATGAATTCGAAATCCATCACGCCGACCGCGACCGGCCGGTTCTCGATCTTGCCGATTCCGACCACAACCGCGTCGTTGCGGCCGCTCTTCTCGCGCGCCTGCTCCATCCGTGTTGGATAGGGCTTCGAATCGACAAAGCCGAGCGGATCGCCGATCGCAAGTTCGGCGAGGATTTCGCGCCAACTGCCGCGATCAACGGTGACCGAGAGCCGCTGCGCCACGGTGAGGCGAAAATGATGCCCGCATTTGTGGCATACGTTGAGATTGCGCTCGACTTCTTTGCGGAACGCGATCGCATTGCAGGACGGGCACTTCGACCAGATGTCGTCGGTAGCTGTATGGGAAGCAGTATGCGCGCTGCGATCGACTTGTTCGCCTTCAGCCATTGGCATCTCCCGCGTTTGCGATCGGATCGGCGCGTCGCGCCGCGTTCATCGCAGTTTTCATCGCGCCGACCAGCCCGCCGACCGCCTCAAGCACGTCGCCTGTCACGGCGTGCTTTTCAATCAGCAGCGAAATCGCGCTGCCGACTACCACCGCGTCGGCCAGCTTCGCGACTTCGGCAGCTTGCGCCGGCGTCGAAATTCCAAAGCCCACGCCGAGCGGCAGATCGGTAACGGAACGCAACTCGCGCATGTGCGACGCAAGGTTGGTATCGAGCTCGGCGCGCGCGCCGGTCACGCCCGTCACTGCGACGTAGTAGAGAAAGCCGCTGGCAGAGCGCGCGATTTTGCGGCTCCGCTCGATCGGCGTAGTCGGCGCGAGCAGAAAAATGATGTCGATACCGTTGGCGCGCGCGGGCCGCTTGAGCTCATCGGCTTCTTCGGGCGGCAGATCCACGCATAGCATCCCGTCGATTCCGGCGCGGGCCGCGTCGGCGCAAAGGCGCTGGCATCCGTAGTGAAAAATCGGGTTGTAGTAGCCGAATAGAATCAGCGGAATCTGCGTATGCGCGCGCAACTCGCTCACCATCGAGAGGATCGCCGCCAGCGACGCGCCCGCGCCCAAGCCGCGCGCGAGCGAGCGCTGGTTCGCAGGACCGTCGGCCATCGGATCGGAAAATGGCACGCCGAGTTCGATCATATCGGCGCCGCGCGCATCGAGTTCGAGCACCAGCCTGCGAGTAGTGTCGAGATCGGGATCGCCCGCGACGATAAACGGAATCAGCGCCGCCTCGCCGCGCGCTTTGAGCTCCGCGAATTTTTTCTTGATACGATTCGCCGCCGCCATCACAAACTCACGCCGAATGCTTTCGCGACTGTTTGCATGTCTTTGTCGCCGCGCCCCGACAGATTCACGATCATCACCTGCTCGCGCGGGAGCGTAGGCGCGAGCTTGATCGCGTGCGCGACCGCGTGCGAACTTTCGAGCGCCGGGATTATTCCCTCGATCTCCGACAATGTCTTCAACGCCTCCAGCGCTTCGGCGTCGGTGACCGAAGTGTACTCCGCGCGGCCGACATCTTTCAGCCACGAATGCTCCGGCCCGACGCCGGGATAATCGAGGCCCGCCGCGATCGAATGGGTTTCGCGCACCTGGCCGAGTTCGTCCTGCAGCAGATAAGTCTTGTTGCCGTGCAGGATACCGACGCTGCCGGCAGTGATCGTCGCCGCATGATGAGGTCCGCTGAGCCCGAGGCCGGCCGCTTCGACGCCAATCATGCGCACGCCTTTGTCCTTGATAAACGGATAAAAGAGCCCGATCGCATTCGAGCCGCCATTGACGCACGCGACGAGGATATCGGGCAGTCGCCCCTCCTCTTTCAGAATCTGGCGGCGCGCTTCGCGTCCGATCACCGATTGAAAATCGCGCACGATCATCGGATACGGATGCGGCCCAGCCGTCGTGCCGATCAAATAATAAGTGGTGCGCACGGTCGCGATCCAATCGCGGATCGCCTCGTTCATCGCGTCCTTCAGGCTTTTGCTGCCGCTATCGACCGGCGTGACTTTCGCGCCGAGCAGCTTCATCCGAAAGACGTTGAGCGATTGCCGCTCGACGTCCACCGCACCCATGAACACTTCGCATTCGCGCTGAAAAAGCGCCGCCATCGTCGCCGTCGCAACTCCATGCTGGCCCGCGCCGGTCTCGGCGCTGATGCGCTCCTTGTTCATGCGCACCGCGAGCAGCGCCTGGCCGAGCGTATTGTTCACCTTGTGCGCGCCGGTGTGGCAAAGGTCCTCGCGCTTCAGATAGATCTTCGCGCCGCCGAGCCGCGCGGTCAGATTCGCCGCGAGATAAAGCGGCGTTGGCCGGCCGACGAAATCGCGCGAACGCTTTTCCAGCTCGTCGCGAAATTTCGGATCGCGCCGCGCCTGCTTGTACGCACTTTCGAGTTCGAACAGCGCGGGCATCAGCGTCTCCGCGACGTATTTACCGCCGAACTGGCCGAAATGGCCGCGGCTATCGGGCACGTTTTGCATTGATAACGAAGCTCCTGATTTTGTCGTGATCCTTGACTCCTGGCGACGACTCGACGCCGCTCGCGCAGTCCACCGCATACGGATTCAGCGCCGCGACTTCGCCGACATTGTCGGGCGTGAGGCCGCCGGCGACGAACGTTCGGCTCAAATCGAGAGCGCGCAAATCGTCCAACGGAATTCGACGGCCGGTGCCGCCGTACAGTTTCGTGTCGAACACGTCGAGCAGCACAAAATCGCTCGCACTCGGCGCAACCTGCGCTCCCGCCGCGATACGGCGCGTCGCGATCACCGGAATCGGCCATCCGCGCAGCATCGCGTCGTCCTCATCGCCGGAGAATTGCAGCAGATCGAGGCTGAGCGCGCGGCGATACTCCTCGATATACGTGCGATCGGCATTGACGAACACGCCGATCACGCCAGCCCGCGCGCCGATCGCGTCGCGCACCACGCGCGCGCAATCGAGCGCGAGATAACGCGGACTCGGCGCAAAAAAATTGAGCCCGAGCATGTCGGCGCCGGCGGCGATCGCGGCGTCGGCATCTTCGACGCGAGTGATCCCGCAAATTTTCACTCGAACACTCATCTCATTTCACTTGAGCTCGCCATCACTCTCGAATGCCTTCATCAGTTCACCGAGTTTCGCGCGCGGCGCTCCGCCGCGCAGCAGACTTTCGCCGATTAGAAACGCGCGCGCACCGGCGGAATTGAGACGACGGATGTCGCTCACCGTATCGATTCCGCTCTCCGCGACGATCGTCGCGTCGCCGGCGTAGCGATCGAGCAATCGCTCCGTCACCGCGAGATCGGTCACAAAAGTGTGCAGGTCGCGGTTGTTGATGCCGATAAGCCCGGCGCCGATTTGCGCGGCGATACCAAATTCATGCTCGTTGTGCACTTCGACTAGCGTCGCCATCCCGAGTTCGCGCGCGAGCGCGGCGAGCGAGCGCAATTCGCCTTCTTTGAGCATCGCGATAATCAGCAGGACACAGTCGGCGCCCGCGGCGCGCGCCTCGTAAACCTGGTAGGGCTCGAAAATGAAATCCTTGCGCAACAAGGGTACATCGACGGCGGCGCGGACGGCGCGCAGATCGTCGAGCGAGCCTTTGAAGTGGCGATCGGTGAGGACGGAAATCGCGGCGGCGCCCGCCTCGACGTACTCGCGCGCAACAGTCGCGGGGTCGAGTCCCGGCATGATGTCGCCCTTGCTCGGCGAGGCGCGTTTGATTTCGGCGATAATCGCGGGGCGGCGCGAGCGGAGCGCGCCGATGAAATCGCGCGGCTTGGGCGCGCGTCCCGCCTGCGCGACGATCGCGACCGGCGACACGACTTGTCGTTGCGCGCGAATTTCAACTCGCTTGGCCGCGTAAATTTCGTCGAGGATGGAACTCATCGGATCTCATCGTGGCTGGCGCGCCGCAAATTATCGAGCACCTTAAGCGCACCTCGCGACGCGATTATTTCGCGCGCCGCTGCGACACCCGCTTTCAGCGAATCGGCCTTGCCGCCGAGGTAAATCGCAGCGCCGCCGTTGAGCGCGACGACATCTTGCGCCGGCCCCCTGCCGCCATCAAGCGCGACGCGAAGCATCCGAATCGCGTCGTCGAGGTTTTCGATTTCGAGCGCGCGATGATCGCCGCGCGTGACGCCCAAACTTTCCGGCGTCACCTCATATTCCGTTAGCTCGCCGCCCTGGCGAAGTTCGACGACGCGCGTCGGTCCGCTGATCGAAATCTCGTCAAGGCCATCTGCGCCGCGCACGACCATCGCGCGCTTGGCGCCGAGCGCTTTGAGCGCGCGCGAGATCGGACCGATCAGGCGGTCGTTGGCAACCCCAAGAAGATGAAACGCCGGACGCGCGGGACTGCCGAGCGCGCCCATCAGGTTGAAAATCGTCGGCATCGCAAGCGCACGCCGCACCTCCGCGAGGCGCTTGAACGCCGGATGATAACTGGGCGCGAAGATGAAACAGATTCCCGCCGTGTCGAGGCATCGATTGAGCCCATCCGGATCGAGATCGATCTTCACGCCGAGCGCCTCGAGCACGTCGGCGGCGCCGACCAGTCCGCTGATCGCGCGATTGCCGTGCTTCGCGACGCGCACGCCGGCGGCCGCCGCAACCAGCGCCGCCGCGGTCGAAATGTTGAACGTGCGAGCGCCGTCACCGCCGGTACCGCACGTGTCGAGCACCTCGCGACCGCGGAGATCGAGCGGACGCGCGCGCTTGAGCATCGCACGCACCGCGCCGGCCAACTCTTCTCCCTCCGCAGTTTTCAGCTTGAGCGCAATCAGAAACGCGCCGACGACCGCATCGTGGGCTTTGCCGTCCATCACTTCACCGATCGCGAATTCAGCTTCGTCTTCGGTGAGCGTGCGGCCTTCGACGATTGCCGCCAGCGCGTCGTGAATCGAGTTCATTGCGCGACCCGGTCGAGAAAGTTTTGCAGCAGATGCTTGCCCTCAAAAGTCAGAATCGACTCGGGATGAAATTGCACGCCCTCGACCGAAACTTCCTTGTGGCGAAGTCCCATGATTTCGTTTTCGGCGGTGCGCGCGCTGATTTCGAGCGTCGGCGGCAGCGAGTCGGGCTCGACGATTAGCGAATGATAGCGCATCGCGTCGAACGGACTCGGGATGCCCGCGAAGATCGTATTACCGTCGTGGAGGATCGGCGAGGTCTTGCCGTGCATCAGGCGCGACGCGCGCACGACGCGCCCGCCGAATGCCTCGCCGATGCATTGAAGGCCAAGGCAGACGCCGAAAATCGGCAACTCGCCGGCCATCTCGCGCAGCAGTTTCACCGAGATGCCGGCCTCGCTGGGAGTGCATGGACCGGGCGAGATCACGACGGCCGCCGGACGCATCGCGCGCACCCCGGCGACGTCGATCGCATCGTTGCGCTTGACGATCACGTCAGCGCCGAGTTCACCGAGGTACTGCACGAGGTTGTAGGTGAACGAATCGTAGTTATCGATCATCAGGATTTTCAGTTTCGATTTTTCGGTCGCCATGATTATTGCCGTTTGCCGATTACCTTTTGGCGGCTGCTTCGAATTCGCGCGCGGCTTGCAGCGCGCGGACCATCGCGCGCGCCTTGTTCACTGACTCCTCGAATTCCGCGCCGGGATCCGAGTCCGCGACGATGCCGCCGCCGGCCTGGATATACACGCGGTTGTTCTTGATTAGCAGCGTGCGGAGCGCGATCGCCGTGTCGGTGTTGCCGGTATAGCTGAAGTAACCGACCGCGCCCGCGTAAACCCCGCGGCGCACCGTTTCGAGCTCGTCGATAATTTCCATCGCGCGGATTTTCGGCGCGCCCGAAACCGTTCCTTGCGGAAACGTCGCGGCGAATGCGTCGAACGCGTCGCACCCCTCGCGCAGCACGCCGGTCACGTTCGACACGATATGCATCACGTGCGAGTAGCGCTCGACGACCATCAACTCGGTAACTTTCACCGAACCGATTTCGGAAACGCGGCCAACGTCGTTGCGCCCGAGATCGACCAGCATCACGTGCTCGGCCTGCTCCTTGGGATCGGCGAGCAGCTCGGCTTCGAGTTCCTTGTCTTCCGCCTCGGTGACGCCGCGTCGCCGCGTGCCCGCGATCGGCCGTAGCGTGATCTCGCGGCCCTCGACCCGGACCATCACTTCGGGCGACGCGCCCACCAGCGTGTGATCGCCAAGCCGAAGATAGAACATGTACGGCGACGGATTGATCGTGCGGAGGCTCCGATAAATGTTAAACGGATGCGCGGTGAGCGGCGCTTCAAAACGCTGCGACGGAACCACCTGGATCACGTCGCCGGCCGCGATGTATTCCTTCGCCGCGGAGACCATCGCCATGTAGCCCTCGCGCGTCTGATTCGACGCGATCGTCGCGTCGTTGGCGACCGCGGTGACGTCTTCGAGACAGGGCGGTATCGCAGGCTTCTTCAGGCGCTCGATAATCTCGTCGATTTTCACGCGCGCGCTCTGATACGCGATATGCGTGCTGGCGAATTCCTCGACCGGCACGTTGGCGATAATTTTGAGTGTCTGGCGCACGTTGTCGAAGCAGAGCACGGTGTCGGTGAACATCAGGAAAAGATCGGGCGTGCCGAGATCGTCATGTGCGGTTTCGGGAATCTTCTCGAAGCATCGCACGATATCGTAGGCGAGAAATCCGACCGCGCCGCCGAAGAATCGCGGCAGATTGGGCAATTCGGGCGAGCGGAAGCGCTTTACCTCGGCGCGCAATTCCTCGAATGCATTCGTGACGGATCGCACTTCGACGCCGCGTCCCGGCCGGATGATATCCATCCGGTTTTTGCGCGCGCGGATGACCATCGAGGGCTCGGAACCGAGGAACGTGTAGCGTCCCCACTTCTCGCCGCCGCGCACGCTTTCGAGGAGAAAGGCGTAGTCGTCGCGCGCGACCTTCAGGAAGGCCGAGACCGGGGTTTCGAGGTCCGCGGCGACTTCCTCGAACACCGGGATCAGATTGAATCCCTGCGCCACCAGTTGTTCGAAATCACGTTCGCTCGGTTGCAGCATCTCGCGTCCTCTTTCGCGTTTCCCGATCGCGATGCGGTCTTCTTTCGCGCGGCCCAAAATGCAAAAGGGCCGCCGGACTTTCGCCCGCGGCCCTCAAGAAATCGGTTTTGTGATGGATTACAAGACCGGCGCGCAGGCGGGTGCATCGACGTGCCAACGCCACCAACCCGTGCTGATTTTCCGGCTCGAGAAGTTCATCGTTGCAACTAATATCCACATCGCTCGGCGCGCTGTCAATCAGGGTCGCTCGCGCGTGATGCGATGACTACGTGCCGACGCACTTCGCCGCCAGCATCACCGACGCTTCCGGGATGCCATCCATCTCCGCCCGCCGTTCCTGCGCGGCGATAAACTCGTTCGCTACTTCGACCATCTGATCACGCACTCGCTCGCAGTCGTCGCGGGATTCATAAGTGCTGTGAATTTTCCATTCCGATAACAGCGCCTTGTCTTCGACTCGACCGTCGAGATCATAGCGCGGCAGCATCAATGCCCATGCGATCAGCGCGATCGCAGTGGCGGAATGTTTTTCACGATTCATTTACTAACAGCGCGTAGCGCGCCCCGCCTTAGCGTGGAGCGAACGCGTGCTTGTATTGATCGCGCAGCTTCTGTTCCGCGGAGCGCGCTTCATCTTCGCTGTTGTACGGTCCGACGCGCACGCGGTACCAGGTCTGCCCCCCCAGATTGGTGGTGGATTCCTGCGCGTTGTAGCCGAGGCCGCGCAGCCGCGCGACCATTTCGTCGGCGCCGGATTTGTCCATCACTGCTTCGATCTGGATATTGAACGGCTTGTGACCCGGCCGCCCACCGGCCGCCGCGCTCGACGACGTCGGCGGCGCGGGCCGCTCGAAACCCGAATCGGCAGCGTCGGTTTCATCGTCGCCTTCGTCAGCAGGCGGCGGTTTTGCGGCGGGCGCGATTGCCGGCGGTTTGGCGCGCGCGATTGCGCCAGCCGTTGCGCGCGGTATCGGCGCCGGCGGAATCGCGGGTGCAGCGATCGCAGGAGCAATCGATGCGGCTGCGCGCGGCGCGATCGGCTTAATCGGTGCGCCGCTCGCGACCGCGGGCGACGTCACCGCGGCGGGCGTCATCGCCGACGCCGGCGTACTGGCGCCGGCTGGCGCACTCGGTAGCGGATACGTGCTCGAAATCTGATTCAGCGCGGGCTGATTCTGCCACGCCATCTGGTATCCCGCGTAGAGACCGAGCAGAAACACCGCGCCCGACAGCGTGAAAAGTCCGACGAGGATTACAAACGCACCGCCAAACTTCAGTTCGAATCGCATCCCCCTCCTCACATCCGATCCGGCGCGCTGACCCCCAGCAATTCAAGACCGCCCGCGAGCGCGCCCTTCAGAATTTGCGCCAAAAAAATTCGCGCGAGACTCAGCTCGCGATCGGGACCGATTATACGATTCGAGGACTGGTTGTAGTAGCGATGGAACTCGCCCGCCAACTCCAGCAGGTAGAATGAAATCCGATGCGGCTCGAGCGACTGCGCCGCCGCCGTCATCACCTCGGGCAGCGCGATCGCGCGCTTCACCAGATCGAGTTCTTCGGCGTCGAGCAGACCGAGATCGATCGCAGCCGCATCGTCGGGCAACGCGAGTCCCGCTTTTTCCGCCTCGCGAAAGACGCTCGCCAGCCGCGCGTGGGCATACTGGACGTAGAAAACCGGATTCTCTGGCGCCTGCTTCTTCGCGAGCTCGAGATCGAAATCGAGCTGGCTGTCGGATTTGCGGAACACGAAGAAAAATCGCACCACGTCGGCGCCGACTTCGTCGATCAATCCGTCGAGCGTGACGTAGGTCGCCTTGCGCGTGGACATTTTCACTTTTTCGCCGCCGCGCGTGAGCGTGACGAACTGGTAGATGATCGCGCTGATTGGCGTCGTGTCGTGGCCCATCGCCTTGACCGCGGCGATGACCTGCTGATGCTCGCCGATATGATCTGCGCCGAACACATCGATGATCAGATCGAAGCCGCGCTTCAGCTTCTCGATATGATACGCAATATCCGGCGTGCGATAGGTCGGCTGTCGGTCGGCATCGGAGCGCACCAGCACCGCGTCCTTGGGGAGCCCGAGCGGCTCGCCGCGGAGCCATACTGCGCCGTCTTTTTCGAAGGTGAGATCGCGATCCTTGAGCGCCGCCAGCACCGAATCGACGGTGCCGGACTTCATCAGGTCGAGTTCGTTGGTGAAAACGTCGAAGCGGATTCCCAAACGCGCGCAAGTGCGATTGATGTCCGCGAAAATCGCCTTCACCGCCGCCGCGCGAAAAATTTCAAGATTGGTTTCCGCGACGTACTTGTCGCCGTGCTCGGCCTTGAGCGCCTGTCCGATATCGACGATATACTCGCCCTGGTATCCGTCCTCGGGCAGCGTCGCCGCGATTCCGTGCGCTTGCAGATATCGCACGCGCACCGACTCGCCGAGCAGTTTCATCTGCCGCCCGCCGTCGTTGAAATAGTATTCGCGCGTAACGTCGAAGCCGGCCGCTTCGTAAAGCCGCGCGATCGTGTCGCCGAGCACCGCATTGCGCCCGTGGCCGACGGTCAGCGGCCCCGTAGGATTGGCGGAGAGAAACTCGACCTGGACTTTGTCGCCGGCGCCGGGCCGCAGCATCCATTTTTGCGGCTTCCAGAACTCCGCGCCCTGCTCTGCCGCGCGGCGCATCTCCGAATGCCAATACGCCGGCGCCATCCTGAAATTGATGAACCCCGGACCCGCGACCGACACTTCGATCACTTTCGGCGGCAATTCGACATTGGCTTTGATGATCTCCGCGATCGCTCTGGGCGCCTTCTTTTCGGCGCGCGCCAGTGTCAGCGCGACGTTCGACGCGATGTCGCCGTGCGCGGGATCCTTGGGCGCTTCGATTCCTACCGGCGGGCGCACGGAAACCAGTTGACCTGCCACGCGCGCCCGTTCAATTGCTGCCTCGAGAGTGTTGAGAATCAGTTCCTTCATCGATAATCGGCCGCCGGAAGCACGCGCCGAATGTCCAGCATCGTGTCAGATACGCCGCGCGCTGTTAAGGCGGAGCGAATGTCGCCGGCTCGGCGCGGCGAAATTCATGTTTTCCAAACACCTGAGTTAGCCTGGAACTTTGGGTGCCGCATTCCCAAATTTGTCGGACGATACGAGCGCGGATGGGCTTGCGCGAGCGGATTGCGCTATCTACGCTGGCTCGGAAGCGACCGCACAAGAACCTGGCATCGTTGGAAAATCGCAAGAGATCGCATCAAACATGTCACTTAGAAAAGTAACTCTATTCGACAAAGAGGGAACCGCGCTCGTGCCCGTCGATGAAGACGGGCAGGCGAAGCCCGCGGTGCTCGGCGTCCGGTGGGTTAATCCCGACACGTTCGAAACGATTCGCGTGCGCGGCGGCAAATGCACCGGGCCCAAGAACGAAGTATTGGCCGAGGTACCGCCGACCCAGGATTTGAGTCCGTTCGCGATTGAGCAATTGGCGCGCGAAGCGAAGCAAGCGAAGAAGCAAGAAAAGAAGGTAATCCGGTGAGCGAGCCCGGCGCGCTGGCGGGCCTGCGCGTGCTCGATTTGACCGGTCATCGCGCACAACTCTGCGCGCGACTGCTGGCCGACATGGGCGCCGACGTGATCAAGGTCGAGCCGCCCGCGGGCGACGACGCGCGCCGGATCGGTCCGTTCCTCGACGATTTGCCGCATCGCGATCGCAGCCTCTTTTTCTGGTTCTACAATCTCAACAAGCGCTCGCTCACGCTGGATCTGAACGATCCGCGCGGAGTCGAGATTTTGCTCCAGCTCGCGCGTTCCGCCGACGTGATAATCGAGAGCTACGCGCCCGGCACGATCGAAAAGATGGGCCTCGGATGGGAGACGCTTCATCGCGAGAATCCAGCGCTGGTGCTCTGCTCGATCGCGCCCTTCGGACAAACCGGGCCGTATCGCGATTTCACCGCCGACGACACGGTGCTGACGGCGCTCGGCGGGATGCTCTACGTCAACGGCTACCCGAATCATCCGCCCGTGCGGCCGCTCGGCCTGCAGGCGTATCATTCGTCGTCGTATTTCGGCGCGATCGCCGTGATGCTTGCGCTGTTTGCGCGCGACAAAACTTCCGAGGGCCAGTGGATCGATCTCAGCATGCAGGAAGCGACCGCGGCTGCGGTCGAGCACGTCGCGGCGGGATATTTCGAGCGCGGCGAGGCCGAGCCGCGGCGCGGCACGCTGCATTGGAGCCGCTTTTTCCGGGTCGGCAAATGCCGCGACGGATACATCATGCATTGCTCGCTCGGCGATTGGACCTCGCTGATCGAATGGGTGAAGGCCGACGGCAAGGCGGGCGATCTCGAGGCGCCGGAGTACCATCAGGTGATGCATCGCTTCCTGATGGCGGAGCATCTGTTCGACGTGCTCGACGAATGGGTGAAGGACTATCCGCGCGAAGAACTGATCGAACGCGCGCAGTTGCTGCGGCAGCCGTACGCGACGGTGCGTCCGCCCGAGGCGATGTTCGACGACGAGCAACTCGCGGCGCGCGGCTTTATGGTCGAGGTCGAGCATCCGGAGCTTGGGCGCACGTTTCGCTATCCCGGCGCGCCGTATTTTTTCAACGGAACGCCGTGGCGCGCGCGACGGCGGCCGCCGCTGGTGGGAGAGCATAGCGGGGAAATTCTGCGCAACGATCTCGGCATGGACAAAACCGCGATCGCGGCGCTCGCGGCGGAGGGGATCATCTAGATGGCGCCGATGCCGCTCGACGGAGTTCGGATTCTCGACTTCACCTGGGTCGTCGCGGGGCCGGTCGCGACGCGAATCCTCGCCGATCACGGCGCTGAAGTGCTCAAGATCGAGCGCAAGGAGCCGCCGCAACTCGGCAATCGCAAGCTGGGGCTGCTATGCGATCTTCATCGCGACAAGCTATCGCTCGCGATCAACATGCAGCATCCGCGCGGGGTCGAACTGGCGCGGCGAATCGCGGCGAAGAGCGACATCGTGATGGATAATTTTTCGGCGCGCGTGATGCGCACGTGGGGGATGGATTACGAGAGCCTGCGCGCCGTCAAGCCCGATATCATTTGCATCAGCATGAGCGGGCTCGGGCATACCGGGCCGCGCTCGAGCTACGTGAGTTACGGGCCGACCCTGCAGGCGCTCGCGGGATTCACGCTGCTGATGGCGGAGCCTGACGGCACGCCGGCCGGATACGGCTACTCGTACGCGGACATGTGCGGCGGATACACCGGCGCGCTCGCGGCGCTGGTGGCGCTAAGGAATCGGCGACGCACGGGTCAAGGGCAGTTCGTCGATCTCTCGCAGTTCGAGGCGGCGGCCGCGGTAGTCGGTCCGGCGCTGCTGGATTTCTCGGTGAACGGGCGGGCGCAATCGCCGCCGGGCTACAATTCGCAGGAGGGACCGAGCGCGCCGCACGGCGTCTATCCGTGCAAGGCGCGCGGCGACGACAATGATCGATGGATCGCGATCGCGGTGCGCGGCGAGGCCGAGTGGCGTCGGTTCGTCGATACGGTCGGTGCGCCGGAATGGTCGCGCGACGCGAAGTTTCGGACGCTCTATCTCAGGATGCGCAATGCGGCCGAGCTGGACGCCAACGTCGCGCGATGGACCGTCGAGCGCAGCGCCGAAGACGCGATGACGACGCTGCAAAAGGCCGGTATCGCGGCGGGCGTGGTCGAGAACGGGATCGATCTCTGCGCGCGCGACCCGCAACTGAAGGAGCGCGGCTTCTGGCCCAAGGTCACGCCGGCCAAGGGCGCCGCGACGCGCGTCACCGGCATCCCGTTCAAGCTGTCGGCGACGCCCGGCAGCGTGCGCACGATCGCTCCCGAAGTCGGCGAGAACACCGACCAGGTGCTCGGCGAGCTGCTGGGGCTCAGTAAGGCGGAGCGAGACTCGCTGATCGCCGACGGCGCGGTCTGGCCCTGATCGATTCCGCTTCTAAACGATAGCATCGGATTTTGCGAGGTGCGCATCGATCTCTAATATTAGAGGGGCTTTACCTGGAGCTGTAAGCTTGATTGGTTCGCGTGCGACCCGCGGGATTGATTTGTGTGGAATTTGTACCAGCCCTGAATCGGGATTCGCGCGCCGCCTGTGAATCCCGCGCGAAACTCGCGTACTTCAAGCCTTCGCTCGATTGCCCGGCCTTCGCCGTTGCCGCGATGCTCGCGTTTGCGATCGCAGGATGCTCCGCGCGCAGCAACGTGCCATCGTACTACCAGCCGCTTCCTCATCCTCACGAACGAACCGAAGTCGCGTCGTGGTACGGTCCGGGCTTCGTCGGCCGTCGCACCAGCACGGGCGAGAGGTTCAATCCGAATGCCTTGACGGCCGCCTCGAAGACCCTGCCGATCGGCTCGCACGTGAAGGTGACGAATCCTTCGACCGGCAAGTCGGTGGTGGTGAGGATCAACGATCGCGGACCGCACCGGCGCGGCCGCACGCTTGATTTGTCGCGGCGCGCGGCGCAGGAAATCGGCATCACCAAAAAAGGCGTCGCAAGAGTCCGCGTCGCTTCGATGACCGGCGGCGGAGACGAGGCCGCGCCAGCGAGTCGCCGCTCGCGCGTCGGTGCGGATGCGGCCGACGAGCCGCGCCGAAGCCGGCGCCGTTCGCAGACCAAGGTTCGGCGCAATCCGCCGCGAGCCGGAATCATCAAAGCAGAAGATATCGAGTAGCGGCGCCACAGCGATCGAGCGTGCACACGGCAATGTTTCACGTGAAACGCTCGGCTGACACTCGCAACCGAATCGCGACGCCGCTAATGTCGAGCGCATGGCAGGCCGCATCGACGAAAATTCCGGACCCGATCCTGCGGACAAGCTGGCGCCCTCAATTCTCGCCGCGGATTTCGCGCGGCTCGGCGACGAAATCCGCGCGGTCGAGGCCGCGGGCGCCGACCTGATTCATTTCGACGTGATGGACGGGCATTTCGTGCCCAACCTGTCGATTGGAATTCCCGTGATGGCTTCGGTGCGAAAAATCACCCGGCTGCCGCTCGATGCGCATCTGATGATTTCCGAGCCCGAGCGCTACGTCGAGGCGTTCGTCAAGGCGGGCGCCAATTCGATCTCGGTGCATTGCGAAGTATGCCCCGATATTCCGGCGATGGCGAAAAAAATCCACGCGCTTGGCGCGCGCGCCTCGATCGGAATCAAGCCCGAGACCGACGCCGACCGCGTGCTGCCGTTCGCGGAGCATCTCGACATGATCCTCGTGATGAGCGTGCATCCGGGATTCGGTGGCCAGGCGTTCATCCCGTCGGCGCTCGAGAAGCTGCGCCATATTCGGCGCGAGCTCAGGCGGCGCGGGCTCAAGCTCGACGTCGAGATCGACGGCGGAATCAAGCTCGACAATATCGCAGACGCGAAGGCGGCGGGAGCGAATGTGTTCGTGTCGGGCTCCGGGATTTTCGGCAAGCCGGATTACAAAAAGATCGCGGACGAGATGCGCGACACCCTCCGCCGCACTTCCCCCAACCTGTAGCGATCGGTTGTCTTAGACTCTTTTCTCAAATCACCACAGGCTAAAGCCTGTGCCACAAATGAATCGACCGCATCTTCCGTCCAGGTCTCGATCGATCGCCGCTTCCTCCCCTCTCCGCGATTATCGCGCCCCCTTCGAGGTGGCGCGTTCGACCGTCGTTGGTTATTATCACGAAGGCGCTGAGGAGTGGCCAAATTGGTAAGGCACCTGACTCTGGATCAGGCGATTGCAGGTTCGAGTCCTGCCTCCTCAGCCAACTCAGAAGCGCGCAAGCAGCGCGCGACGATGTGGTCCCATCGTCTAGTGGTTAGGACACCGGCCTCTCACGTCGGTAACGCGGGTTCGACTCCCGCTGGGATCACCACCAAAAATCATGTGCTTACGCCGCGCGATGAGCCGAGCTGTCGCTTCCAGCCGCGGATCGAGACGCCTCACGCGCTTCGAAGCGATACGTCCCCGGATTTGCGTGCCGCGTATTCCACCAATAGCGAATGGTGCTGCCTGACCAGTTGTTGGTGATACGTCCGTCGCTCGTCTTGTACCAACTCTTGCCGGTCGATGCCCACACCGTGGTCTGCAATTCATGCTGCACGCGCGCGTCAAATTCATCCATAGATTCACGCTTGAGATCGATCACCGAGGCGCCGCGTTCGTCCATCTTGCGCAGGCAATCCAGGATGTAGTTGGTCTGGCATTCGATCATGAAGATGATCGAGTTGTGACCCAGATTCGTGTTCGGGCCGTACATCAGGAATAGATTCGGAAAGCCGGCTACGCTGATACCCAGATAAGCCCGCGCGCCGCCTTTCCATTCGTCCCGCAGCAGCCGTCCGTTGCGGCCCCTGATAGACATCGGAGCGAGAAATGCTGTGGACTCGAATCCGGTTGCGAGGATGACCGCATCGACCGGTATCGCACGCCCGTCTTTGGTATTGACGGCGCCTTCCGACAGGTGATCGATTCCGCTGATTACGACCTCAACGTTTTCCCTGTTCAGAGTTGGAAAATAGTCGTCCGAGATCAGGATTCTCTTGCCGCCGATCGGATAGTCGGGGATCAGCACTGCCTGAAGCTCGGGATCTTTGACGGTCGAGCGCATATAGTTCTCGGCCGCTTGCTGCATTCTGCCAGCCAGGAAGGTGTTCCTCCTAAAGACCGGCCAGTTGATCTCGTGCTGCAGCCAGATCTTCCATCGATAGAGCTTCGCCAGCCACGGATGGCGCGCATAGCGGCGCCTCTGCTGTTCGCTATAGGCGAGATCGTTCCTAGGCACCATCCAGTTCGCGCTGCGCTGAAAAACGAACACCTTCGCGGCTTTCGGCGCGATCTGAGGAATGAATTGAATCGCGCTGGCGGCGTTGCCGATCACACCCACGCTCTTGCCGGTCAGATCGACGTCGTGGCGCCATCGCGCCGAATGAAACGCGACGCCCCTATAAGTCTCGATACCTTGAATCTTAGGTGTGTGAGGACGATTCAACTGACCGACGCCGCTTACGAGTATCTCAGCCTCGAGCTCTTCACCCTGGGTTGTGCGAATATGCCATAGCATCGCATCTTCGTCCCATCGGGCCGAGGCGATCTCGGTGCCGAACCTGAGGTGCGGCAGGATCTCGTATTTCCGCGCGCAGTGCTCCATGTAATCCAGGATCTCTGACTGTGGCGACCACTTCCGCGACCAGTCGGTCTTTTGCTCGAATGAGAAGCAATACGAAAACGAAGGGACATCGCAGGCCGCGCCGGGATAGGTGTTGTCTCGCCAGGTGCCGCCCAGCCGATCCGATTTCTCGAAGATGGTGAATGAACTGATCCCTGCTTTCTTCAGTTGGATACCCAGGCAAAGACCTGAGAAGCCCGATCCGATGATCGCGATGCGGCGAACAGGTTGTGATTGACCGGACATAGAAGGCCCTCCTGGCGCGTTCAGCAAGCTATTGCCAAATGTCACGCTCGCACGCGATTAGAATCGATGCGATGGTATCTGGTCGTCGATCCATTCCTCGGCTTCCGCTTCCCGGGCGAAATCGACCTTCTGCTTTCTTTCGCGCCAGAAGACCTCCCATCGGCCAGTCTCGGAATTTTCCTTGATCAAGTAGCCTTGGTATTCACGCATGGCGTTTTCCTGCTTTTCAGAGTTCATTGCTTCGATCCTCTTCTCTAAGTGCGCGACGATACGCCGGTGCCCAGTCGATGACGCCTAAGATAAATTACAAACCCTGCTATGATTGCGAACGGCATCGCGCTCAAAAGAATCGTGCTGACGTAAAACGCTCTAAGCGCCAGGGGCGTGGAAGCACCGAAGCACGCCGAGCATGCGAAAGCATCGCCGTGCATGGCTGCCAGGAATGCCATAGCGGCTGCAAGGTTCCTAAGTCCGGTGGTCAAGCAATTTCGCATAGATAGGTCATCGACGAAAGACGATGTCAGGAATCAAAACGAGCGCCATTCCGATAGCAAGAAGGACCGGCACGAACGCTATCGCATATATCAATACCTGCTCGGACTTAAGGTGCATATAGTTGCGCAGCACCAGTGCGGCCTTTAACGTGGCGATTCCGAAAATCAGCACCAAGGCCGGGATTCGCGAAATCGGCAACTTGAACACGGCCATTCCGGCGCCTAGCAGGACGAGCAGCCAGATCCAGATTATCACCGACGAGCGATCCGAATTCTCAGCAGTCACAAAGACCTTTGGCTCCTTTGCTTGTTGCGGGTTCATGCGAGATACAGGAGCGGAAACAGGAAAATCCAGACGACATCCACGAAATGCCAATACAGCCCGGCGAACTCGACTCGCTCGCGCCGATCGCTCGACCACAAGCTGCCACTAACCGCCGCGGCGTATAGCGTCGCGTTCAGGATGATTCCGCCGAATACGTGAACCCCGTGCAGCCCAGTCATCAGGTAGTAAAATGACCAGAACATCCCGGCGCCCGGAGTGAAGCCTTCACTGATCTCGCGCGAGTACTCGATCGACTTGACGCCCAGGAACGTGAATCCAAGCAGCACTGTTGCGAGTAAAAATCTGGCGGCGCGCTCGCGGCGTTCTGAACGTACAGCATTCAGCGCGAGGATCATCGTGAGGCTGCTGGTCACCAGCACCGCTGTATTGACAGCGCCGAGCTGCCAATTCACATGCGATGCCTGATCGGGCCAGCCGCCGTGCGCGATTCTGAGCAGCACATACGAGCCGATCAGTCCGCCAAAGATCATGACCTCCGAAGCAAGAAACCACCAAACGCCGAGCTTCCCGACGGCTGGATGGAATGCATCGAGTCCTTCAAGCGTTTCGACGGATGAAGTATGCACGGCGTTGCTCATCTATAGACTCGCGCGGTGTTGGGGTTCGCCATCATTCATTCCGCCGCCGCGGTGGCAAGGACAGCCGGTTCGGGTTCCGTTTGCGGAATCCAGTCGCGGGACGCGCCCGGCACGCTGTATTCGTACGGATCGCGACAGACAATCGGAACCGTTCTGAAGTTCTCGTGAGGCGGAGGAGAATCGGTCATCCATTCGAGCGTGTTGGCTTGCCACGGATTGGCGACGGCCTTCTTGCCGCGCACCAGGCTGTACCCGAAGTTGATTACGAACGGCAGTTGTCCAAGTAGCAGGCCAATCGTCGCGATCGTCGCGATCAGGTGCATGGGCTGCACCGGCTTCAGGAAGTCGTACGAGCTCATTTCGTAGATGCGCCTTGGGTTTCCCTGAAGGCCGGCCAGGAACAGCGGGATGAACACCGCGTTGAAACAGACGAGCGTCAAGTAGAAATGAATCTTGCCCAGCGTCTCGTTCATCATTCGTCCGAAGAACTTCGGGTACCAATAGTAGATACCAGCGAAACCGCCGAAGAACGTCACCGGAAAAAGCGTGTAGTGAAAATGCGCAACCACAAAGTAGGTACCGTGCAGAAAGATGTCTGTGGTTGCAGAACCGACGAAAATCCCCGTCACACCGCCGATGAGAAAGGTTGCAAGTCCGCCCAGCGCGAAGAGCATCGGAGTAGCAAGATCGATCGAGCCGCGCCAAACCGTCGCAATCATCGCAAACACGATGATTGCGAATGGCACTGAGATAAGGATCGTGGTGACGCTGAACGAGGTGGCCAGCCGTGGATCCATCCCACTTACGAACATGTGATGCGCCCAGACCACGAAGCTCAGCAGTCCCGCCGCGATAGTTGACCAGATCATGGCGCGATAGCCGAAGATCGGTTTGCGGGCGAACACCGGAATCACCTCCAGCATGATTCCGAAGCCTGGCAGCGCGACGACATAAACTTCTGGATGACCGAAGAACCAGAATAGGTGCTCCCATAGCAAGGGATCGCCGCCGCCGTCGGGCCGGAAGAAGGAAGTGCCAAGCTTTCGATCCATCAGAAGCATCAGCGCGCCCGCAATCAACGGACCTACCGACAGCAGAAAGACTACTGCCGCAGTTATCTCCATCCAGACCAGCAGCGGCAGCCGAAAGAGAGTCATTCCCGGGGCGCGCAGGTTGAGGGTGGTGGTAAGGAAGTTGATCCCACCCATAAGAAATGAAGCAAACTCCAGTGCTACTGCGAGGATCCAGAGATCCTGGCCCCAGGTAACCCCGGTATAGATGTAGTTATCGGAGAGGGGCGCGTAACTCGTCCAACCAGCGGCGGCGGGACCGCCTGGCACAAACATCGAAACCGTCAAGACGACCGACGCGGTGAACAGCGTCCAGAACGACATCAGGTTGAGCCGCGGGAATGCCATGTCTCTGGCGCCGATCATCAACGGGATGAGGAAGTTGCCGAAGGCGCCGAGCAGGAATGGCATCGCGACGAAAAACACCATCACCGTGCCATGCATCGTGACGATCGCGTTGAAGTTGTCCGGTCCAATTGGACCCCATCCCGGGATGTCTGTCTCCGGCCAGGCAAGCTGCCATCGGATTAGATAGGCAGTGAAGCCGCCGACCAGGGCCATCGCCAGGCTGAGTAGCAGGTATTGCTTCGCAATCACCTTGTGGTCGGTCGAGAAGACGTAGCGGCGGATAAACCCGGCCGGCTGCTCGTGCGAATCGCGCACCTGTGCGGCTCCCATCGTTTTTCAGTTCTTGCTCGACGCCGATGAACTAGCGGCCGTCGAGCGCGGCCATGTTTCCCGAACCCACGCTGCATATGCGGCCTGGTTTTGTACGATGACGTTGCCCTGCATCGAGTAGTGTCCGAATCCGCACAGCTCGGAGCAGGCGATTTCGTAAGTGCCGGCCTTGGTAGCTTCGAACCAGGCTCGAATCGTGCGACCCGGCACGACGTCCTGCTTCAGCCGCAAGTTCGGAACAAAGAAGCTGTGAATCACATCAGGCGATTCCAGTTCGAGGTGGACTACCTTCCCGACCGGCACGTGCATATCGTTTTCGGAGGTGACGTCGTCGGCAGTCCCGAACTTATTGTCCGGCCCGGGATAGGTGAAAATCCAGTTGAACTGCTTGGCCGTGACGCGCACGACGATATTGCTGGCAGGCGCATTTCCTTTGACGCGCTCCCAGACGCTGGCGCCTGCGTAGTCAATGCCCAGGTCAAGGCAAAGTACAACGAAGGCTGGAATCAGCACCCAGGCGAGCTGGCGTGGAGTGTCGCCACGCCAAAACGCCGCGACGGCGCCAGCCTTCCTGCGATGACGCATCACCGAGTAAAGAAGAATGCACTCAGCGGCAATGAACCAAAGTCCGACGATCCAGAAAATCAGCCAGAAGACGTGGTCGATATCGCCACCGAAAGTCGAAACGTTGATGGGAAGAAGATGGTCTAGCACAGTCGCTGCGGTTCCTCGGTTATTCAAACACGTCCGCCACAAACGCACGCGGCGTGCCATCGCGGATCGGTCTCTGATCCGAGCTTGAAACGCAAAAAGCTTGGACAATTACCCAATCGACGGGGTCGGTGATTGACGCGCTGTGCCGCGAAGATGATTCCGATCGATACATCTGTTTCCTTTGGAGTCGAGTCTCAAGTGTTTCTTATGAAGACCGAAGCCAGTGCGATCTGTTTGATCGCGGCTACTTGGAGGTGCGCAGAAACGAGTTTAGGACCGCCCTGAATTCGCTATGATCGATCGGCTTGGAACAGTAGTAATGCGCGCCGTTGATTCGCGCCTGTCGCTCCGTGTTGCTGTCGTGGTTCGCGGCTATGTACAGCATCGATGCACTAGGTGCACGCTTGCGAATCTGCGCGAGCAACCAGCTACGATCGGCAAGATCGACAGTTTCATCGTCGAAAATGACGATTCTGACGGCTGGAAATGCCGGAAACCTTCTGTCGGTGTGCGAGCCACTGCTCTCCTCGACGCGCCATCGTTCGGCGACGAGGTCCCGGGCCAGATTCGAGATAGCCGGGTCAGCCGAGAGGATTGCGATAGTTGGCAAGCACATCATATGCGTTAGTTAGCTTAGCTAGGTGGTAATGCGCGTTTCGTGCCACTCGGTTTCGCCGAACCTCCCCAGTTTTTCGCAATTCGTTAGCGAACAATGATGACTGATAGCTCAGCCACGACTGATTCCATTTGGAACATCGGCGGCGAGAGTTGTAACCGATGGTTACATGGGTAAAGTTAATCGAATGAAATCTGATCGCGAAGATCGCAACTCCCTCTCTACCGGCGCAGCGCAAGCCGGGCCTCGTTACTTCCATCTCGTATGGGACGAGGAATTGTTGGCGCTGCAATCCGTTTTTCACGCGCTACGCAAGCATCGGGATGAGGTCCTTGCCAATTGGCATAATTTGTATGTGATGCATTTCGGAGATGCGCGCTCACTTACCAAGCCCGAGTTCCTCAAAATCTTCGGTACCGAACTCGACACCACTATGCGCGACCTGCTCGCGTGCGACATGGAGACCTTTGCAATCGACATGGGGCAAATTGGACGAATGCTGGCTGAGCGAGGTGTGCCGTTTTCCGAATTGATCGTCTCGATGCATCTTTTTGAGGAAAGTGCTACCGCTTTCTTCCCTTCCTTTCCGCCTTCGCTGCCCAAGCTCTACCAATCCTTCGACAAGCTCAGTCACTGCCGGATAATCATCCTCGCTGATACCTATTTCCGCTCCACGACCGCGGTCTCAGGCGCCCGCATCGAGGCGCTGGAACGCGAGGCAAAGTCATTGCCGCCTGATAAGCGGACTCAGTTTCACGGCCTGGTCGGCGGCGCCGAAACAATGCGCAAACTATACGAACGAATCGAGGCTGTCGGCGCGACGCGCGGAACGGTTCTTATCGTCGGAGAGAGCGGGACGGGCAAGGAACTCGTCGCGAGGGCGATTCACGAGTGCGGGCCGAATCCGAAAGCGCCTTTTGTCGCTCTGAACTGCGCGGCGATTCCGAGGGAACTTATCGAAAGTGAACTCTTCGGATACAAGCGCGGCGCTTTCAGCGGAGCTACCACCGAATACGAAGGACTGTTCAGGTCCGCCGAGGCCGGGACCTTGCTGCTCGACGAGATAACCGAGATGAGCCCCGACACCCAGAGCAAGCTGCTGCGAGCGCTTCAGGAGCGAACGGTGCGCCCAGTCGGTTCGACGCGTGAGATCCCGGTTAACGTGAGACTCATAGCTTCTACCAACCGCAACCCCGATGAAGCCGTCAGCGCAGGTCTCCTGCGCTCAGATTTGTACTACCGGCTGCAGGCGAGCGTGCTTTCTATCGCGCCACTCAGAAAGCGTCCCGAGGACGTCCCTCTGCTGGTCGAACATTTCATCGAAGTAATGAACGGACGGGGTTTTCGTGCAACGCCAGTTGTGGGAGTGGAGGAAGCCGCGCTTGAAGCGATGCGCAATTACCTGTGGCCGGGCAACGTGCGCGAACTCGCGAACGCAATCGAAACCGCATTCACGTTCGGCAAGTCGCATCAGATTCAGCTCGCGGATCTACCCGAATCTATTAGCGGCCGCCATCAGGTGGTAGAGCAGGGTGCGGCGCCTATTCATCCAGGAAGTTTTGCGGACGCAGAGCGCGATCTGATACGGCGCGCGCTGGAAAGTACCGGCGGCAACAAGGTCTCCGCGGCGAAGCTGCTCAAGATCTCGCGCAAGCGGCTGTACGCGAAGATCGCGAAGTACCATCTCGCCTAGCTGGCGCGCGATCCTTCCGCACCACGATTTGCAAGAAGCATCACCGACCGCGACATCTTCGCAAGCAATTGTCTCCGATGGAAACACGTGTATCAATTCGAGCCGGATGGTCGATTCGGGCTCGTGCTACGGCACTGAATTCGGCTCCTCCGTAGGAACGAGAATCTGAGGGATTCCAGCCTATTCTGACGGGTGATCAGTTGGGCGTGCCAAGCATGCTTATGGCATCCCTGTTGCTAGATTTCGGCGAAATATTTCAGAGTATGCCGCTCTACAACCCGATTGGGAGGAATCACACGATGCGAATCTCGCTCATATACGAACTGCAAATGGCCAAGCCATGGCACGAACTCTCGGAGTACAACACCTATTGGCAGGCAATCTCCCAGATCGAACTGGCGGAGGAAATGGGATTCCACGCAGCTTGGTGCGTCGAGCATCATTTCCTGACGGAGTATTCGCACAGCTCAGCGCCGGAGGTGTTCTTCGGCGCGATCAGCCCCAGCGAACCAGCCGAATCCGGCTGGGGCACGGAGTCGTCCTGCTGCCGCATCGCTACAACCATCCGGCGCGGGTCGCCGAACGCGCCGCGGTGCTCGATATTCTCTCCAACGGCCGAGTTGAACTCGGCACGGGCCGTTCTATCACCGAGCAGGAACTCGGCGGCTTCATGATCGACCCCGACGAAACGATCGAACAATGGGAGGAAGCGGTCCGCGCCATCCCGCAGATGTGGATGAAGGACAAGGTCAGCTTCGATGGCAAGCATCTGAAAATGCCAGAGCGCTCGGTGCTGCCAAAGCCGATCCAGAAACCGCATCCGCCGCTGTGGCACGCCGCGACGCAGCCCAGCAGTTTCGAGCGCGCGGGCAAGCTGGGCGTCGGGCTATTGTCGTTCGGATTCCTGGCGCCGGGGATGCTCGAGGCGCAATTGAAGATCTATCGTGACGCGGCTGAAACGTGCACCAATCCCGCAGGCGCATTCGTGAACAACCAGGTCGCCTCTTCGGCGATGGCGTGCTGCGCGGAAACGAGAGCGAAAGCTTACGAGGTTGCGGAGCCCAACATGAGATTTTTCTGGGAGCTGGGCCAGCAGTTGTATATCCCGAAGAGCGCCAAGACTTACCAGTACTATGCGAACATCTCGGACGCGTTGATCTCGAGCCGCGGTCAAAAGAAGGACGATTCGAAGCCGCTGACAGTTGCACCGATCGCGCCGTCGGCGTTCAACATCGACGCCGCGGCCCAGAGCGGAGCGGTCATTTGCGGCAATCCCGACGATTGCATCAAGGCCGTGCAGAAGTACCCAGAGGCCGGCATCGACGAACTCATGCTGCTGGTGCAAGTGGGCAGGATGCCGCATGCGGCGATCATGGACACGATCAAGCTGATTGGCCGCCACGTTATCCCATACTTCAAGAACGTCGAGCCGGAGGGCGCGGCCCGCCCTCCTGTATCGGCAGCCGCAGGCTGACCTTCGCCCGCAATGTGATTCCGCGAACCATTGGAGCCCTGCTCATCGAGCGGGGCTCCTGGTTTTTCGAGCATGATGCGGGGCGCGCGGCTACCCTGGTGCAGCTTCGACGCGGCGCCACGTTATGCCCGCAGCAGGAATGATCGCAGTAACCTCGTCTTCACCATCTCCACGAGGATAAGGTAGGTGAGGACAGCGATCGCGAGGAAAAGAAAGAAAGCTGCTGGTAACGGAACAAACCCGAGGTACCCCGCTAACGGACTGAACGGGAGCAGCAAGCCGGTAAGCACGATCAGAATGGTGGTCAATGCGAGCGGCAGGCTCGGGCGGTTGGACCATGGTTTGCCCGCGGTACGAATCACGAACAGCACTAGAGTCTGAGTTGCGAGGGATTCGACGAACCATCCGGTATGAAAGAGCGCTTCCGATGAGTGAAAGACCTTCAGCAGAATGTAGAATGTCAGAAAGTCGAAGATCGAGCTGATCGGGCCGATCAGCATCATAAAGTTGCGAATAATCCGGATGTTCCATTTCTGCGGAGATTGAACATAGATCGGATCGACGTTATCGGTTGGGATCGTCACCTGGGCCAGATCGTAGAGGAAGTTGTTCAAAAGGATTTGCATCGGCAGCATCGGCAGGAACGGAAGAAACAGGGTTGCGGCAGCCATACTGAACATATTGCCGAAATTGGAGCTGGTCCCCATCAGGATGTACTTTAGAACGTTGCCGAATGCCTTCCGGCCTTCGGCGATTCCTTTGTGGAGAACACCCAGTGCGTGCTCGAGGAGTATGATGTCCGCAGCGTCCTTGGCTACATCGACCGCGCCCGCCACAGAAATGCCAACGTCGGCGGCGTGCAACGAAGGTGCATCGTTGATTCCGTCTCCAAGAAAACCGACTACGTGGCCCCGGCTCTTGAGCGCGCGGATGATCCGATTCTTCTGGCCGGGCGACACCCGCGCGAAGACGTTAGCTTCTTCGGCGACGTGAAACAGCGCCGAGTCCGTCATGTGCTCGAGTTCAGTTCCCAGTACGATTCGCGAGCAGTCGATTCCAACCGTCTCGCACACGTGCCGGGTCACCAGTTCGTTGTCGCCGGTGAGAATCTTGATCCCGACGCCATCTGACCGCAAGGCAGCTATGATCTCGGCGACTCCTTCGACCGGAGGATCGAGAAAAGTGAGGAATCCCGCAAGGATTAGTTCGCGCTCGTCCTCGCGTCTCCATCGGTCGCCGCGATCAACCGGTCGATAAGCGACGGCAAGGACGCGCAATCCTTTTGCGCTCAAGTGGCGAAAGGCATCAGTGCATCGCTTTCGCTCCGCCTCTCCCAGCGGGCGGCATTCGCCGCCGGCCTCGAACGAAGTGCTCGCGGCCAGAATTCCTTCGGGCGCGCCCTTGGTTATGAGAGTGAAGGCGCCCTGGGTCTTGACGACGACCGAGAGCCGGCGCCGTTCAAAATCGAACGGAATTTCGTCGGTCTTCTCGAATTCATCGACGCTCGGCGGCGGATGCTTCAGAATGCTCGCATCGAGGGGACTCTTGATTCCCGATTCAAAGCGGCTGTTCAGATAGCCGAGACGCAAAGCGCGTTCAGAAGGTTCTCCGAACGGGTCGAGCGAGGAGTCAAGCTCCATCTCGCCCGAGGTCAGGGTTCCGGTCTTATCGCTGCACAGCAGGTCGATACTGCCGAGGTTCTCGATCGCATCGAGGTGTTTCACGATCACTTTGCTTCGCGCCATTCTTATCGCGCCCATCGAAAGCGTGACCGTAGTGATCATTGGCAAGAACTCCGGTGTGAGTCCTACCGCGAGCGCGACTGCAAAGAGCAGCGACTCCAGAGCGTTGCGATGCATCCCCAGGCTAACTACCAGGATGAACAGCACCAGAAAAAAAACGGTCTTCATGATCAGGGCGCCGAACTGCCGTGCGCCACGATTAAATTCGGTTTCGGGAGGGCGCTCCGAAAGTTGCGCCGCGATATCGCCGAAGCTGGTCCGCGGACCGGTGGCGATCACCACGGCGATGGCAGCGCCGCTGACGACTGAAGTACCAAGGAACACAATGTCAGGGCGCGCGGGGCTGGTAGCGTCGGCTGTGTCCTCGCCGACGTATTTCTCCACCGGCATCGATTCACCGGTCAATGCAGCTTGCTGAAGGTGAAGATCCTCGCATCGCAGCAGGCGGGCGTCAGCCGGAACCAGATCGCCTGCTGAAAGCCGCACGATGTCGCCGGGCACTAACTGTCGGCGCGGCAGTTCGACCCAGTTTCCGTCGCGCTTGACGCTCGCGGTGGGAGCGACTTGTTCCCTGAGGCGCCGCACTGCTCGTTCGGAGCGATAGGCCTGGATGAAGTTGAGCGCGACGCTCAGCACGACCATCGCGGCGATGATGATCGCGCCGACCGCCTGGCCCACAAGCGCCGAGGTCGCGCTCGCGATCAACAATACCAGGACGAGCGGGTTGCTGCAGAAGCGCAGGAATTGAAAAAGCGGGCCGGCGACTTTCGCCCGCACCGGCTCGTTGGGACCGAATCGAACAAAGCGGCGTTGCGCCTCCGCGCTGGAGAGGCCGGCGTCAGATTGGCTCCCGCTGG